>JAOZMA010000170.1 GCA_029934555.1 Acidimicrobiia bacterium
GTCGACCACGGGGAGGACACGTGCTCGCTCTTCCGCGGCGTCGACCGGCGTCGACCCCGGTCTCGTCGACTCGCCACCCACATCGATGACGTCTGCACCGAGGGCCGCGAGCTTGCGACCCCGGTCAACGGCTGCGTCGGGATCGAACCAGCGTCCACCGTCCGAGAACGAGTCGGGCGTGACGTTGAGGATTCCCATGACGAGCGTGTGATCGGCCGTCGTGAGGGATCGCGTTCTCAGATTCCAGGTGGTCGGTTCGAACGGCACGAGTCAGGAGCTGGCCTGGGATCCCGATTGGGCTGCGGCGACGCCATCGCCGTTCCCGCCACTTGCCGGGTCCTTGAGACGTAGCCCGCCACTGTCGGTGTGCTCCCACTTCGGGACGTCGTGGAACACCGCTATGACGGCTTCCGCATCGAGGGTCTCGTACTCCAACAACTCTGCGGCGATCCGATCCAGGGCCGCACGGTGCGCCACGATGATCTGCATCGCCTCTTCGTGGGCCTGGGTGATCAGTTTGCGAACCTCATCGTCGATGACCGCAGCAACCTCGTTGGAGAGATCCTGACCCTTCGTGTAATCACGACCGAGGAAGACCTCGCCCTCGGTTTGCCCATACTTGAGTGGGCCGAGCCGGTCGCTCATCCCGTACTCCATGACCATCTTGCGTGCGATGGCGGTTGCCTTCTCGATGTCGTTGGATGCGCCGGTGGAAGGATCGCCGAAGACGACCTCCTCCGCTGTGCGTCCACCGAGGGCGTATGCCAGTTGGTCGACGAGTTCGCTCTTCTTCTCGTAGTGCTTGTCCTCGAGCGGTAGCGCCATCGTATAACCGCCGGCGCGACCGCGCGGGATGATCGTGACCTTGTGAATCGGGTCGAGCTTCGGGAGGGCGTACCCCACGAGGGCGTGTCCGCCTTCGTGATATGCCGTAAGCTTCCGCTCCGCCTCCGACATGACGCGGCTCTTGCGCTCCGGACCTGCGATCACACGCTCGATTGCCTCCTCGAGCTCCGACTGCCCGATCTTGGTCTTGCTCCTTCGCGCGGCGAGGATCGCCGCCTCATTGACCAGGTTCGCGAGGTCGGCACCTGTGAAACCCGGTGTCAGACGGGCAAGTGCGTTCATCTCGATGCCGTCCTCGAAGGGCTTCCCCTTGGCATGGACTTCCAGGATCTCCTCACGACCCCTGATGTCCGGTCGGTCGACGACGATCTGACGGTCGAAGCGCCCGGGGCGGAGCAAGGCAGGGTCGAGAATGTCGGGCCGGTTGGTCGAAGCCATGACGATGACACCGGCCTTGACGTCGAAACCGTCGAGTTCAACGAGAAGCTGGTTCAGCGTCTGCTCCCGTTCATCGTGCCCACCGCCGAGACCGGCTCCGCGGTGACGTCCGACAGCGTCGATCTCGTCGATGAAGACGATCGAAGGGGCGGTCGCCTTCGCCTGTTCGAACAGGTCCCGGACCCTGCTCGCTCCGACTCCCACGAACATCTCGACGAACTCTGATCCGGAGATCGCGAAGAACGGAACGGCTGCCTCTCCGGCGACGGCTCGCGCCAGGAGTGTCTTGCCGGTTCCGGGTGGTCCATAGAGGAGCACACCCTTGGGGATCTTTGCCCCCATGGCTCGGAACTTCTGAGGAGTCTCAAGGAACTCCTTGATCTCGTTGAGTTCTTCGATCGCCTCGTCAACCCCAGCGACGTCGTCGAACGTGACCTTCGGCGTGTCCTTCGTCACCTGTTTGGCCTTGGATTTGCCGAACTGCATGACGCGGTTTCCGCCGCCCTGGAGCTGGAACATGATGAAGATGAACAACCCGAAGAGCAACAGATACGGGAAGACGTTGCCGAGGAACCACTGGAGCATGGACGGTTCCTGGTTGTCGGTGATGGTCTCCATCCCGGCATCGAGGAGGGACTGAGTTATCTCCGGCGAGTACTCCGCCGGGTACTTCGTTACGAACTCGACGGGTTCGCCAGATTCGTCACCGTACGTCCCGGTCACCTCGTTCGAACGGTCCCGGATCGTGACCGGTTCGTCGATCTGCCCCGCGGCGACCTTGTCATTGAAGTCGTTGAGGCTGAGCTCCGTCGGCTGGTTCGATTGGTTGACGAACACGTTCACAGCCATCACGACGAGGAAGATCACCGCCAGGTAAATCAAGATGGTTCGTGCGGTGCGACTCACACTGCTCCTCAAGTCGTTGCCGAGCATCGACAGCCCGTCTCTTCATGGTACGCCAGTGACACCGGTACGGGGAGCCCTGAGTCAGCAGACGCCAGACGCCAGACGCCAGTCGCCAGCAGGGTCTCGACTTGACTAGGGACTGGGGACTGGGGACTGGGGACTCGAAATCAGACTTCGTCTACTACTGCCACGTGGGGGAGGTTCCTGTACTTGCCGTCGAAGTCGAGGCCGTAGCCGATCACGAACTCGGGGCCGATGTGGAAGCCCTCGTAGGCAACATGGAGCGGCGGGCGCTCAACACCGTCTTTGATGAGCAACGCTGCGAGTTCTAGCGAGGCTGGATTCCGTACTCGCAGGTTCTTGATCAGATACTGGAGAGTGAGGCCGGTGTCCACGATGTCTTCGACGATCAGGACGTGCCTCCCCTCGATCTCCTCGTCCAGGTCTTTGAGAATCCGTACGACACCGGAGGACTTCGTAGAGGCTCCATACGACGAGATCGCCATGAAATCGAACTCGAGGGGCAACGCTATGTGCCGGGCAAGGTCGGCCATCACCACGAATGCACCCTTGAGGATCCCGACAAGCAGGAGGTCCTTCCCTTCATAGTCCCGCGTGATCTCGGCGCCCATCTCGGTGAGCTTGGCATCGATCTCCTCAGCGGACACGAGCGTTCTTCCGATCTTCACGATCGACCTCTCTCCCTGGTGACGGCAATCGCTTGGCTTGTCGTCGGTCTTGCCCACGGGGCAACTCGAATACCGACGATGGCAGCGATTCTGCCATCTGAAACGATCAGAGGCCAAGTGGACCGATGACGGATCGCTATTTCGTGTTCCGAGAGAACGGTGCGGACGGTCTTCGATCCCGCTTCGATCTCGATCCGATCCCCTTCACCGGGGCAACGGATCACTGCGTCCTCTCTCAGAATCGCCGCATCGACGAGGAGCGTGGAGCGACGATTGACAGCGACGTCGTCGACGAACTCGAACGTGATCGACGAACCACCGAACGTCATCGATGATGGAACGGAGATGATCTCCGGCTGTGGCGGCGCATGCCTGCCGGGGGCGATAGCAACGTATGGGCCCTCGCGGGTGACGACCACTGCATTCGTGAGTGTCGCCGTGTCCGTCTCTCCGTCGGCCACGCTGAGCACGGACATGACGTCTGATGCACTTCCGGCATAGGGAGCGAGCAGACGCCGAAGGACCATTCGAACGGCTCGCGATGCCACCGAGCGGTCGACCGTTGCCAGAACGGAAGAGGGGATCAGTACGGCGCCGTCATCATCGAGGAGGGGGATGTCGGCGGCGAGGCCCTCGATCATGCGGTCATCGGAAGCAGCCAGCGACCCTGCCCGGGCGAGGACCGTGCGAATCCCAGGCCGGTAGTCGCTTTCGAGATGGGGCAGGAGATCCAGCCGAATCCGGTTCCTGAGATATCTCGGATCCTCGTTGGAAGGATCGTCGAAGAACGGCAACGCGAGACTCTCGGCGACTTCCCGAAGATCAGCCCGGGAGATTCCCATCAGAGGGCGCACTACTCCTGGCCGGCTGCGGAGCATCCCTGCGATCCCTGCGCTCCCCGAGCCCCGGAGCAGATTCATCAGGACGGTCTCAGCCTGATCGTCCTGCGTGTGGCCCGTAACGATGGTCTCAGCATCGTCCGCTTCGCCCTCGATAGCCTGCCACCGAGCACGACGAGCCCGGTCCTCCAGAGACGGTCCTTCGTCAACCGGGGCATCGACGATCGTGACGTCGATCCCGACGGCTCTCCCGAGATCCAACGCCGCCTCCTCGAGCTGAGCCGACCCGACAAGGCGATGTCGGACGAAGATCCCGCGAGTCTCGACGTGCTGTGACACCGCCCAGGCAACGACAGCGGAATCGGCGCCACCACCGAGTGCGACGACCAGCGGGCCATCGGGCAAGCGCTCGAGCACCGCCGCCGAGAGCCGGTCGGGGTTCATGCGATTCGTTGCAGCCACCGCTCCGGACTCTCGATCTCGTCGAGCGTCGGCAGCGACTCCGGGCTCTCCCAAGCGTGATCGAGCGTCGCCCAATCTGCCCGTCGCTCGACCTCGCCGATGAAGGCTGCCCCCATCTCGTATTGGCGGAGTTTCATCTCGAGGCCGATCAGGCGCATCAGCATCGCCGTCCGCTTGTCGGCCCGGCGTGCTTTGAGGACCGAGGACATGCGCCCCTGGGTCACCAGCTCCCGTTCTCCGATTCGATCCATGACGACGTGGCCGTGCCCCTCGAGCAACGCCATGAGAGCCTGTACGCGGTCGACGATCTCGCGCTGCTCCGGAGTCGCGAAGAGGCCGAAGAGCCCTGCTTCGTCGATCAGCGGCAAGCCGTTGGCTGCAGCCTCTCTGATCTCGGTCGTCAACCGTTGGATGCGGCCGCTCTCCGGTTTGGTGGCTGCCACGAGTTCCTCGACGAGTCCCAGGAAGTAGTCGCGCAGCCACGGAACACCCATGAACTGCAGTCGGTGTGTGCACTCGTGGAGAGCCACCCAGAATCGGAACTCGTCGGGGCGGAACGCATGATCTCGTTCCATCTTGAGAAGATTCGGTCCGACGAAGAGCACCGTATCCCCGGTCTCACCGTCGGCAGTCGGAAGGACAAGTTCGTACTGGCCCAGGACACGGCGAGACAGGAATCCAAGCACGGCGCCCATCTCGGCGCCCATGATCCGACCGGCGACGGCTGTGCCGACGCCCGTCTGCGACCCGAGTCGCTCTTCCGCCGGGGCGAGCAGAAGCGAGAACGAAGCAACGTTGTTCTCAACCCAGCCCGACCGCCCGATAACGGCGACGTCGGGAGAGCCCGGCGCTTCAAGTCCCGTCTCCTCGGTCACGAGCGCAGATGCCCTGGCGACCAGTTCGGGCATGTCCCTCTCGAGTCGCGTCTGGTGGTAGGTGTCCTCAAGGGGATATCGCCCCGCAACGTTGGAAGCGACAGAAACAGCAAGCGGCCAATCGACATGTGACATGTCCTGGAGAGTAGAGCAGTAGCGCAGTAGAGCAGAACTCCCGGTCCCCTGTCCCCTACTTGCTTGCTACCAACACCCACATTCTCTGGTACCGGGTAGATCGTTCCAGGAGGTCTTTGTGTGTTCCCCGATCGACGATCACTCCGTCTTCGAT
>JAOZMA010000009.1:0-2464 GCA_029934555.1 Acidimicrobiia bacterium
CCATGCTCATTTATGGACACCGGGGCGCTTGTGTGGATGTGCGGCCCAATACTGTTGAGGCATTCCGGCGGGCGATTGAGCAGGGCGCCGACGGCGTAGAACTCGACGTACGCCGAACGCGGGATGGAGCCCTCATCGTCTACCACGATGATCGATCGGCACCCGACGCCAGGCCGTTCGCCGAACTCGATCTCGCTGAAATCAAGTCAACGAACCCCTGGGTCCCCACGCTCGACGAGGCATGGGAATCGCTCGGACCAAGGGCTCTTCTCAACATCGAGATCAAGAACATCTACGGACAAGCCGACTACGACCCCGCCCAGCGTGTTGCCATTGAACTGGTTCGGTGGATCGCCGATCACGACACCGGTGATCGAATCCTCGTGTCCTCGTTCAACACCCGGGCGCTCAAGACGCTGAAGGACCTCGACCCGGATACTCGAACCGGACTCCTCTCCATGTCGTGGATGGATCCAATGGTCGCTCTCCGACAGGCTCACGACGGAGGGCACGTCTCAGCGAACCTCTCGTTGCTTCGGACGATCGACGATGCCGGGCGGATCGTTGAAGCAGCCGGCGATCTCGCCGTGCTCGTATGGACGGTGAACGATCCCGATCACGCCCTCGCTCTTACCAAGGCCGGCATCTCGGGCATCTTCACGGATGACCCAGGACTGATGGTGGAGACGCTCAGCGGTAGACGGTGACCGCAGCGGTCACCGCGATGCCCTCGTCCCTGCCGATCGATCCCATTGCATCGGTGGTCGTTGCCTTGACCGATACCGACGATCGATCGATTCGCATGATCGCCGCCAATCGATCACGCATTTCCTCACGATGAGGCCCGATCCGAACCGACTGAGCGATAACGGTTACGTCGACATTGCCGATCAGATGCGCTCGGTCCTCGATGATCCGGACCACTCTGGCAAGCAACTCCATCGAGTCGATGCCCTCCATCTCCGGGTCGGATGAAGGGAAGTGGACACCGATGTCACCGAGAGCGAGCGCTCCCAGGAGCGCATCCGCTACAGCATGGGCGACCACATCCCCGTCGCTCGTCGCTTCGATGCCTCGCATCTCGTCCACTACGACGCCGGCGAGAACGATCGGGCCGTCCCCACCGAAACGGTGGGCATCGAATCCCCAACCGATCTTCACACGGGTATCAGTCATGATGCCCCGAGCGTAACGCCTCGGCCACCGCCAGGTCCTCCGGATAGGTCACCTTCAGGTTGGCAGGATCTCCGTCGACGATCGCGACGGTGCCCCCGATTGCCTCGATCATCGAAGCGTCGTCGGTGGCGTCCCCGCCCTCAACAGCGTGGGCAGCTCGCAATGCCTCGAGATCGAATCCCTGAGGTGTCTGAACCGCTACGAGATCGGCACGATCCACCGTCTCCACCACGAACTCGCCCACTACCCGCTTGAGCGTGTCACGAACCGGCACCACTGGAACAACACCAGCGACGTCCCCTAACAGCAAACGATCGATCACCGTTCGAACGAGCTTCGCAGTGACCAGTGGTCGTGCTGCATCGTGGATGAGCACGAAACCGGTGTTGTCGGAGATCGCCGAAAGGCCGGCGGCGACAGAGTCACGTCGGCGATCGCCACCCGGTACGGCACCTTCGAGATCACCGACAACGACAAGCCGATCGACACCGCCCTCAAGTAGTGAGCGCTCGCTCTGTTGCCAGATCGGGGTTCCCCCGAGTTCGACATCGTGCTTCTGACGACCGAAACGAGTCCCGCGTCCAGCGGCAAGCAGGAGTCCCCAGATCGGCGTGTTGGCGTCCATGACCCGAATGGTATCCGGTCGTCGTCGGACGTCAGGCGTCTTCGGGCGTCTCGACCTTCGGAAGGGCCCGTTCGAGGCGCTTCGTCGCATCTTCTTCGGAGATATTGAGCGAGAACTGGAGTTCGCTGATGATGATCAAGCGGGCCTTAGCCAGCATCCTCTTGAGGGCCGGTGAGATCCCCTTGATCTTCTGGGCGTAGTCGAGATCCCGAATGACCTCAGCTACCTGGAAGATGTCGCCGCTGTTGATCTTCTCGGTGAGGACCTTGTACCAGCGGCTCCAATTGGATCCAGCTTCCTGTGGTTCGCCACGCAGCGTCTGGAAGACCTGCCGGGATTTCGATTTGGAGATCACGGGCCGAACTCCGCGTTCCACGGCTGAGGCTGCGGGGACCCTGACGATGAGTTGATCGGTTGCGATCTCAAGCACGTAGAAGTCCTGCTTCTCGTCCTTGAACTCGAGCTTCTCCCTGCGAACGATGGTTGCCGCACCATGATGCGGATAGACGACCTTGTCTCCAACGGCGAACGGATCGACCTTCACCTTCGGTCTCCGGGGCACTAGCGCTGCGGCCGCAGTGCTCTTCCCAGCCGTCTTCTTCACGGGAGCCTTCTTGACCGGAGCCTTCTTCGCCGCCGTCTTCTTCACAGGGGCCTTCTTGA
>JAOZMA010000009.1:2564-5520 GCA_029934555.1 Acidimicrobiia bacterium
GGGCCTTCTTGACCGGAGCCTTCTTCGCCGCCGTCTTCTTCACAGGGGCCTTCTTGACCGGAGCCTTCTTCGCCGCCGTCTTCTTCACAGGGGCCTTCTTCACGGGAGCTTTGTTGGCCGTCGTTTGCGTGGCAGTCTTTTTCGTCGCCAAAGGTCACCTGGGGTAGCTGAAACGCAAGTGTACCGGCCGCTCCGCCAGTACCAGCCGGGACCGGTAGTCCGTAGTCCGTAATCCGTAGTCCGTAACGGGGAAGTCAGTGAAGACTGTCCTGGTTTGCTCATCGCTCATGGCTCAGCGCTGGTGGCTGGTGGCTGGCAACTGGGGACTGGGGACTTCGAGTCCTGGCTACCGCGTTCCGGTGTCAGTCCTCGAGGTGAGGGTTGAGGGTGCTGTTTCCCTGATCCAGATACGCGCGAACCCTCGATGCACGGTCGGGCCCGACCCCGTCAATCGCGTCGAGCTCCTCAATCGTCGCAGCACGCAACCGCTGATATGTGCCGAATCTCTTCTGAATCCGATTCCTCACCGAGTCGGGGATCCGCGGAACCGCCGCCATAGCCCGAACACCGCGGGGACTCACTTCCTCGTCGAGAGGAGCGAGACCGAGCACGTCACCAACTTTCGCCGTGTGATAGAGATCCTCGGTAGATATCTCAGTGAGCCTGGGAATCACCGTGGAACCGCGACGGGGCTTCCGGGGTTGGTAGTCGGCGTTCACCAGGTCGACCAACTCCGGAACTCCCTCAGCGACATCTGTTGCTTGCAGACGTACGAGCGGGGCTTCATCGCCAAGCTCCACCGCTACAAGCTCGAGTTGTTCGACGTGTCGGAGAACGAGCGCCGCTCGCTGGATGACCTTCACTGCGTCCCGCATCGTGACGATGCCGTCGATCTCGTAGAGCGAGAGACGTTCCACGGCGTCATCCAGCCGAGCCCGCAATCGCTCAAGCGCCTGGAGTCGCTGGTTGGCCTCAGCGAACAGCACCGTCGGCGGCTGGAGGGCGAACCGCTGTTCACCCACGTACAGGACCGCGAGATCGCGTCCCTCCTCGCTCACAGCGAGAACCGGGCGGCCGGTCTGGGAGGCAAGTCGATCGGCGGTGCGGAACCGGGTCCCGGTCTCATCCGTCGGGATCCTCGGATCAGGGATGAAGTGGACGTTCGCGCGGGAGACAGTCTTCGTCACGTCGTCGATCACGATCCCGCCGTCCATCTTGGCGAGCTCTGCGATTCGCTGAGCGGTAACCGGCACATCGACGAAGCGGAACCCCCCGGTACACAGATCGTCGATCTCCGAGCTCGATGCGAGCACCATCAGCATCCCGGTCCCCTGCTGAAAGACCAGCTCCACGGCGTCCCTCAGCGTCGTACCGGGGGCGAACCGACGAAGCACATCAAGTGGTGGTGGTGGCGCGTTCGATGTCATCCACACAGCAGGCTAGTCCGACCAACCGCCGGTCGGAGCCGATCAAGAAACTCCGCTGCTTTCCGCGGGAACCGAGCGCAGCCCAGACCGAGTGCCATCAGCCTGAGCATGCAGCCCCAACTCGCCGAGGACGTCATCGAGGTTCCGACGATCGGCAGCTTCAACGACACGACTGATTCCAAGTCGATGACTCTCAGTCCGGCGACGATCTGCCTGATCGACCCGTCGCACTTCGCCGGTCAACCCGACCTCTCCCCAGGCTGCGACCGATCCGAGCGGTATTCCGGTAGCCGCCGAGGCGATGGCAAGGGCGGTCGGCAGATCGGCGGCAGGCTCACTGATCGAGAGGCCACCCATCACCGACACATAGACCTCGAGCTCGCCCATCGGCATCCTGCCATGCCGCTCGATAGCGGCGAGGATCTGATGGACCCGCGACATGGGCAAGCCCTTCACACTGCGTCGGGGCTGAGCGGAGCGCGTCGGCACGGTGAGAGCTTGAATCTCAACGATCAGGGAACGTCGTCCATCGAGCGCCGGGAACAGGACGCTCCCGGCCGATGTGCCATCCCGACCGCCGGAGAGAACGGCGCTCGGGTCACTCATCGGCTCGAGGCCCCGATCCGTCATCTCGAACACGCCGATCTCGTTCACGGACCCGAACCGATTCTTCATACTCCTGAGGAATCGGAGATTTCGATGAGGATCACCGTCGAGGGAGAGCACGACGTCGACCATGTGCTCGAGGCTCTTCGGGCCGGCGATTGTCCCGTCCTTTGTGATGTGTCCGATGAGCACCACGGCCACATCCGCATGTTTGGCTGCCGAGATCAATCGAGCTGCCGAGTCGCGGATCGTCGTCATGCTCCCGATGGCGCCCTCGCCTGCTACACCGGTAACGGTCTGGATCGAATCGATCACCACAAACGGATACTCCTCGGATCGGATGAGGTCGCAGAGATGCTCGACATCAGATTCCGTGGTGACCGACAGTCCCTCGGCGACAGAACCGATGCGGCGAGCTCTCAGCCCCACCTGCGGACGCGACTCCTCACCTGTTGCAATGAGAACACTCTTGCCCGCTTCGGAGAGCGCCGAGCCGATCTCGAGCACGAGCGTGGACTTGCCAACCCCCGGCGCACCGCCGAGCAGCGCCACCGAACCCGGCACAACGCCGCCTCCGAGAACGCGATCGAACTCGTCGATCCCCGTGTGAAGTCGCTCGACACGATCACCCACGACGCTGGACACAGGCGTCGGAGCGCCCGCTCTGCCGCCGTCGGTGTCATCGTCAAGCAGGGTTCCAGAAGCACGACACTGGGGGCAGAACCCCATCCATCGGCTCGTTCGGTATGAGCATTGTGTACATCGGTATTCAGCCATGATCCGCACCGTAGGGAGCGGGTGGGACAAGAAAGCGGACAGCCCACAGCGGACAGCAGACAGCAGACAGCGAAGACCAACCCGTGAACGTGGGCGAGCGACTGCGCCGTCTGGCTGTGGGCTACGGGCTGTTGGCTGTTGGCTGT
>JAOZMA010000009.1:5620-20362 GCA_029934555.1 Acidimicrobiia bacterium
GCTGTCCGCTGCTTCTACCGGCGTTGGATGGCCCAGTAGACGATGCCTACGACCACGGCAACGAGGAACAATGCCCCGAGGACATTCCAGAAAGTCCAGGGCTCGGCGACACGAACCGACGCGATACACAACATTCGTGCCACAATACCTGGATACACCCCCCTTGGAAGATTATTACCGGATGGATCAGGACAAACCCGACTTCGATGATCTCTTCGAACCGTTCGAACTCGGAGAGACTCCACCAGAACCAGAGACGCCGCGTCGCCAGCCGCCACCGCCGGCGCCCAAGGCTTCTGCGCCCGCACCGGCTGCGCCAACACATGCGTTGAACTCCGATGTACCGACCGTTCCATGCCCCTCGTGCGGCGTCCAGAACCCGGACTACAACCGCCACTGTGAACAATGTGGAGCGCGACTGAGCCAAGATCCGCTTCCAGTTGCCCCAGCTCCGAATCTCCGAACCTCGCCTGGTGGCCGGGCCCTCGGTGTGCTCGGCGCTGTGGTGCTTCTCGTTGCCCTCGCCGCGCTGATATTCAACGTCTTCCGTGGAGGAGACGATGTCGCAGACACCTCTACGACCACATCATCAGCAACGACCATCCCTGTAGCCGCTGTTGAGCTGTTCCCCGCCTCCGCGGAAGCAAGCTCCTTCCTCAACGGACATGACCCGGAACACCTGATCGATGACGATCCGGACACCGATTGGAACGACGACGGCGCCCGCGGAGTCGACGCCTGGTTGCGGTTCTCGTTCACGCGACCCGTGAGAATCACCGAAATCGAACTCCAGAACCTCTTCGATGACGATCGATTCAAGAAGAACTACAAGATTCAGGGTTATCTCATCACCACCGATGACCTCACGATCGAGATCTCGGGACGGCTCGCCAACACGAATGACCCGCAGCGAATCCCGATCGCGAGCATCGGAACTACCGAGCTGACGATCGCAGTGAAGAGCACGTACCCGGCCGAGCCGGCCGGCGATCGCCCGCCGTTCAACGAACTGGCCCTGCAATCGGTGAGAGTGTTCGGCAGCGAAGGCTGAGCAGCCGCTTGCTGCGCAAGCGGCTGCGTACTCCGTAGTCCGTACTCCGTAGTCCGCACCGAATCTCTCAACCGTTCGGCTCGTTCGGCGGAGCCCACCTCGGACGCAATGGTCTCAGCCACTCCGCGTTCGTGGACTCGATGACACAGACCACAACACACCCCGGTCAACCGTCTTCCCGTACGCAATACGGATTACGGACTACGGACTACTTCTTCGTCAGACCGCTTCGCCCTTTCGGTATCTCAGGCCGTCTGCTGCAGGCATTCTCAGACGCTGAGTAGCGAGTGACAGGACCAGCAAGGTCACGAGATACGGAAGTGCAGCGATGACCTGTGTTGCCACCGTGTCGGTCATCAGGTACCAGCCGAGGAAGAACGCAGCAGCGACGCCCTGGATGATCGCTGCCGTCGTTTTCTTCTTCGTGAACGAGAATGCAGCAAGGAGCGCCAAGCCGATCGCCGCTACGAGAAGCAGGGCATGGACGGCGGTTCCTTGGCGGAGGCTCAACGCGTCTGCATAGCCGAACACCGCAGCACCGGCGGCGACACCGAACGGGTACCAGTTCCCGAAGATCAGGGAAGCCAGGCCGATGAAGCCTCGACCCGCCGTCATCCCCTCGCGATAGATGCCCGCCTGGACGACGACGAGGTACGCACCGCCGAGACCGGCAAGTCCTCCGGAGATCACAACGCCGTAGTACTTCATCCGAAGCACAGGAACACCGAGTGATTCCGCTGCGTACGGATTCTCACCGCACGAACGAAGACGGAGGCCCCACGCCGTACGCCACAGCACCCACCAGGTGACAGGGATGATGAGCAGAGTCACCAACGTCAGCCATGACATGCGCGTTGTGAAACCGGCGAGGAGACCGGCCAGGTCACTGATGAAGAAGATGGCCTGGTCCTCGATCCACGTGAAGGCGTCGGAGAGTAACGGAACGTTGAATGTCCCGATCGGGCTCTGGATCCGCGGGGACTGCGTCGCTCCGCCACCTGACTCGGGGCTGTAGATCACAACCGACATGAAGCGCATCGCTCCCGCGGCGAGCATATTGATCGCAACGCCTGACACGATGTGGTCGACGGCGAACGTGACGGTGGCAACCGCGTGGATCAGACCGAATATCCCCCCACCGATGACACCGAACACCACGCCGTACCACGGGCCGAAAGACCATCCCGCCCATGCGCCGAACCAGGCGCCGGCGATCATCATGCCTTCGAGGCCGATATTGACGACGCCGGAACGTTCCGAGAACAACCCACCGAGGCCGGCGAGCATGATCGGGATCGCAAGGCGAATAGCGGCCCCCCATGTTCCAGACGAGGTCAACTCGGTCGTACCGGTGATCGCCTGCACGACCGACAGCAACAGCAGTCCGATGAGGGCCAGGCCGGTGTACCGAAGAGCGCGGCTCTTCAGCAACGACGGCTTCGCGTCGACATCCGGCTCGTACTCGGCGGTATCCGGGAGTCTGGTATTCGAATCGTCGAGACGGTCGGTCATGCTGCCACCTCCTCTGCGGTATCAAGTGTTCGAGTCGCGGCGGCCGCTGCCTTGATCTCACGCTTCTCGATCATCCGATTCACGACCTCGTACGCGATCACGACAGCGAGAACGACGACGCCCTGCATGATCTGGACGACCTCTTTCGGCGTGTCCTCGAGATCGAGAATCAGTGCCGCACGTTCCATGAATCCGAAGAGCAACGCTCCGAGGGCCATCCCCACGGCGCTGTTTCTGCCGAGCAGCGCTACAGCGATACCCGTGAAACCGAGATTCCTCGGGAAGTCCTGCGTGTACGAGTGGATGCTGCCGAACATCGTTGACAACCCGACCAGGCCTGCGACACCTCCGGAGATGAGCATGGTCGTGAGGACCATCTTCTTCGGAGCAACACCGGCCATCCGAGCCGCACCAGGGTTCATTCCCGACGCCCGGAGTTCGAAACCGAACCTCGTGCGCTTCACGAGCATGTAGTAGAAGATCCCGACGGCGACGGCGACGAGAAGGAAGCCGTGCATGGAGATCCCTCTGGGTTCAGAGAATCCGAACATCGTGAAGACCCAGTTCAGACTGGGGATCTGCGCCGATTCGGCGAAGACCGGCGTTCTGAGGTTGAGCGAGGTCGCATCGTCTCTGAACCAGTTGAGCAGGAAGTAGGCGATCACGCTGAACGCTATGAAGTTCAACATGATCGTCGAGATCACCTCGTGAACGCCACGTGTGACCTTTAGGAGGCCTGCGATGCCTGCCCAGAATGCACCGACGAAGATCGCGACCAGGATGATTATCGTGATGTGGAGTGGCGACCACAGGCCGATGTTGCCGCCGACCCAACCGGCGAACAACGCTGCGAGGAGATACTGCCCCTCGACGCCGATGTTGAACAGACCCATCTGGAAGCCGATCGCCACCGCGACGGCTGCGATGTACAACGGAATCGCACGGTTGATCATCGATGCGATCGATGTCGATGTCGTCCCGAAGCTCCACATGGAGCTGAAAGCGTCGATCGGATTCTTGCCAACCGCCCAGAGAGCAAGCGACGCGACGAGCAGAGCGAACACGATCGCAGCCGCCGGTGCGAGCAGTGAGAAGAGCATCTTTTTCACATTTGCCATCATGATGCTGCCTCCACATCGACTCCGGTCATGTAGGAACCCAGCTCGTCGGGGGTTACCGTGAGCGGATCGAGCTCCGCAACGATCTTCCCGCTGAAGATGACGAGTAACCGATCCGAGAGCCCGATCAGCTCTTCGAGGTCGGCGCTGATCAACAGGACTGCCAATCCTTCCTTCCTCGCACTACGGATCTCGTCCCATATCGACGCTTGGGCCCCAATATCGACACCGCGGGTCGGGTGCGCAGCGATGAGCACATTCGGATCAGCGATCATCTCCTTGCCGACGATCAGCTTCTGCTGATTCCCCCCCGAGAGGGCGAGTGCGACGACGTCGGGACCGGGGGTCTTGACATCGAATCGCTCGATGATCTCCGTCGTGCGATCCCGCGCACCTTTGCGGTCGATGAACGGCCCCTTGGCGAACGGCTTAACCGTTTGATGACCGAGCATGGCGTTCTCCCACAGCGGGGACTGGAGAAGAAGCCCTTCCCGGTGCCTATCCGCGGGGATGATCCCGATCCCGTCCTCACGGCGGCGCTTCGTGGACCAGTCGGCGATGTCGTCACCCTTGAACTCCACGGCGCCAGTCGAAATCTCCTGGATACCCATGAGTGCGTTGATCAGTTCGCCCTGACCGTTGCCTTCGACCCCGGCGATCCCGACGATCTCTCCCTGGTGGATGTCGAAAGTGATGTTGTCGAGAATGGTCCGTCCATCTTCGGAGAGTGCAGATACCCCCTGGATCGAGAGTTCGACGACGTCGGTAACCGTCGACTCGGTGGTCTCGGGGGTCGGAAGTTCCGAACCCACCATGAGCTCGGCGAGCTGCTTCGCATCGACATCGGCCGGTTTGACGGTTGCCACGGTGCGCCCTCCACGCATAACCGTGATCGAGTCAGCGATCGACAGCACTTCATCGAGGTGGTGAGAGATGAAGATGACCGATTCGCCTTCCGCTTTGAACTCTCGGAGGCTGTTGAAGAGCTCGTCAACTTCTTGAGGCACGAGGACCGCGGTCGGTTCGTCGAGGATGAGGATCTTCGCACCGCGATAGAGGACCTTCACGATCTCGGTGCGTTGCCGGGCCCCGACCGTCAGTGTTTCGACGAGAGCATCCGGTTCGATGTCCATGCCGTACGTCGACCCGATCTCGTTGATCTTGTCCCGTCCGGCGGCGTAGTCGAGCTTCGGGCCCTTGGTGGGTTCCGATCCCAAGACGATGTTCTCGAGCACCGTGAGATTGTCGGCGAGCATGAAATGCTGATGCACCATGCCGATCCCTTTGTCGATCGCATCCTTCGGTGACTTGAAGTGCACTTCCTGACCACGGACCTGGACCGTCCCCGAATCGGGGTTCTGCATCCCGTAGAGGATCTTCATGAGCGTGGACTTGCCTGCGCCGTTCTCACCGACAATCGCGTGGATCTCGCCGACAGCGACCGACAGATTGACGTCCTCGTTCGCTATCACGCCTGGGAACGTCTTCGTGATGTCCGTCAGTTGGACTGCTAGCGGTTCGTCTGCCACCGGTGTGCTCCTCGCCTCCGCGGTCGTGCCCTCAATGCAACGGGCCCGAGGCTAGCGCCTCGGGCCCGAGCATATCCAATTGTGACGGAGGATCAGCCAACTGTCTCAGGAACGACGAGGTCGCCGGAGACGATCTTCACGCGAAGCTCCTCGAGCTGGTCCTTGATGTCATCGACGAACCCACCGGACGTGGAGTAGCCCACACCGTCGGCAGAGAGGTCGAACACAAGGACGCCGGACTGCTGTCCGCTCGTGACATAGTCAGTGATCGTCCTGTAGACGGCCACGTCGACACGCTTGAGCATCGAGGTCAGGATGTACTCCTTGACGTCGTCTCCTGCGGTCATGTACTGGTCGGAGTCGACGCCGATCGCCCACACCTTCACATCACCGGTCTCGGAGGTCTCCTTGGCTGCCTCGAAGAGGCCACCGCCGGAACCGCCTGCCGCGTGGTATACGACGTCGGCACCCTGGTCGTACATCGCGATGCCGGCTTCCTTGCCCTTGGCGGGATCGGCAAAGCCGGAGAAGTCGGGCGGCTCGGTCAGGTACTGAACCAGGATCTCGATGTCAGGGTTGATCTGCTCGGCACCGAAGCGGTAACCGGCCTCGAACTTGTTGATGAGGCCGATGTTGACGCCACCGATGAACCCGATGGTTCCCGTCTGCGACTTCAGGGCGGCCGCGGCGCCGACGAGGGCGGAACCCTCATTCTCGGCGAATACGAGCGATGCGACATTCGGCTCTTCGACGACGGAGTCGATGATTCCGAAGGTGGCGTCCGGGAAGTCAGGAGCGGTCGCTGCAACACCGTCACCGAATGCGAAACCGATCGCGAAGATCAGTTCGAATCCACTCTCGGCGAGGAGACGCAGGTTCTCTTCACGGTTCTCGCCACCAGCGGTCGGCTCGAGCTCTTGGGCCTCGATGCCGTAGTCGGTGATCGCCCTGTCAAGACCGGCAGCGGCGGAGTCGTTGAACGACTGATCGCCACGTCCGCCGATGTCGTAGGCCATACCGACCTTGATGCCTTCACCGGCCATCGAACCGGCAGTGGTGGTTGTCTCACCGGCAGCCGTCGTGGTTGTCTCACCAGCGACCGTCGTCTCGGTCGTGTCACCAGCGACCGTCGTCTCGGTCGTATCACCGGCAGCGGTAGTCGTCGTATCGTCGCTGTCGCTGCTGCTACATGCGGCGACAATGAGTGCGAACGCGAGGAGCAGTACGAACAGTGCTCCGCGATTCTTCAATCCGTTCATGGATCGAGCCTTTCTATTGATGGAATCTGCTGCGCGCCCACCCACGGGGCGCAGCACCCGTGAGTCTAGGGGCTTCTGGAGTATGAAGTACGAGGAAGGGGAGGTGACAGGCGACAGGCGACAGGCGACAGGAAGCAGCGGACAGCGGACAGGCAACAGGCAGCCGAGCCTTGTCGGTGGGCAGAGCCTTGAG
Organism: Acidimicrobiia bacterium; assembly: GCA_029934555.1. Classification (GTDB taxonomy): domain Bacteria; phylum Actinomycetota; class Acidimicrobiia; order Spongiisociales; family UBA5794; genus JAHEEL01. The sequence goes on from JAOZMA010000009.1 coordinate 12,283, forward strand.
CTAGGCCTCGTACGGAATACGGACTACTGAGTACGGAATACGGTTTCTCAGTACTCAGTACCGAGCGCTCCGCCCTCAGAGTTCGTTGTCGGCCAGCTCTACCGGGGGTTGGTCCGGGGTCTCGATCGACACGAACGACAGGCTGTCGTCGTCTTCTTCATCGATGTCGACAAGGATCGTGGAACCGGCCGGGAACTCACGTTGCAGCACACGCTCGGAGAGCGGGTCCTCGAGCAGACGCTGGATAGCCCTGCGGAGCGGACGCGCACCGAGCTGCGGGTCATACCCCTTCTCGGCGAGGCGGGTCTTGGCTGCGTCTGACAACGCCAGATCGACGGCTTGCGCCTCGAGCTGTGTCCGCACGCGGGTAACGAGCAGGTCGACGATCGTTTTGACCTCGTCCTGTGTCAACTCGTGGAAGACGATCACCTCGTCGATGCGGTTCAGGAACTCGGGCCGGAAGTGCTTCTTGAGGGAATCGACGACCTTCTCACGCATCTTGTCGTAGTTGACATCGGCGTCCGCGACTGCGAATCCGATTGCGGACTTACGTAGCTCGGCCGTCCCGAGATTCGACGTCATGATGATGACGGTGTTCTTGAAGTCGACGGTGCGCCCCTGCGAGTCTGTGAGTCGACCGTCTTCGAGAATCTGGAGCAAGATGTTGAAGACGTCGGGATGGGCCTTCTCGATCTCGTCGAACAGCACCACGGAGAAGGGCTTCCTACGCACCGCCTCGGTCAACTGACCGCCTTCGTCGTAGCCGACATACCCGGGGGGTGAACCGACGAGACGGCTGACGGCGTGCTTCTCCATGTACTCGGACATGTCGATCTGGATCAGGGCATCCTCATCACCGAACAGGAAGTCGGTGAGCGCCTTCGCCGACTCCGTCTTCCCGACCCCCGAGGGTCCGAGGAAGATAAACGAACCGGCAGGGCGCTTCGGATCCTTGAGACCGGCACGGGTCCGACGAATCGCCTTCGAGACGGCTTGGATAGCGTCATGCTGCCCGATGATCCTCTTGTGGAGTTCGTCCTCCATCTTCAAGAGCCGCTCCGTCTCCTCTTCGGTGAGACGGTGCACAGGAATCCCGGTCCATTGCGCCAGAACTTCCGCGATCTGCTCATCGTCGATGATCGCCGAGTAGTCCTCGCCGACGGCGGCACCCTGAGCCTCATACTCGGAGCGTTCGTCCATGAGTCTGCGTTCCTGATCGCGGAGCTTGACTGCCCGCTCATACTGCTGGGCGTAGACGGCATCCCGCTTATCGCCGCGCAGCTTCGAAATCCGCTCGTCGATGTCCCGGATGTCACTCGGAAGGTCCTTGCGCTTCAAGCGCATACGGCTCCCGGCCTCGTCGATGAGGTCGATCGCCTTGTCCGGCAAGAACCGATCGGCGATATAGCGGTCGGCAAGGTTCGCCGCGTTCACAAGCGCCTGGTCGGTGAAACGCACCCGATGGTGATCTTCGTACGAATCTCGAAGGCCCTCGAGGATCTTGATCGTGTCTGCGATGGTTGGCTCTTCGACCTTGATCGGCTGGAAGCGGCGTTCGAGGGCGGAGTCCTTCTCGAGGTACTTCCGATACTCCTCGAGCGTCGTAGCTCCGATCGTTTGGAGCTCACCCCGGGCAAGCATCGGTTTGAGGATGCTGGCCGCGTCGATCGCTCCCTCAGCGGCGCCGGCACCGACGAGCGTGTGGATCTCGTCGATGAACAGGATGATGTCGCCGCGCGTCCGGATCTCTTTCAAGACCTTCTTCAATCGTTCCTCGAAGTCGCCGCGGTAGCGTGAACCGGCCACGAGGGCGCCAAGGTCGAGTGTGTAGAGATGACGATCGGTGAGGGTGTCCGGCACGTTTCCGTCCACGATCCGCTGTGCGAGGCCCTCGACGATGGCCGTCTTGCCGACCCCCGGCTCACCGACGAGCACCGGGTTGTTCTTCGTTCTCCTGGAGAGGACCTGCATGACTCGTTCGATCTCAGTCGATCGCCCGATCACCGGGTCGAGCTTCCGCTCCCGTGCGAGCTGGGTCATGTTCCGACCGAACTGGTCGAGCACGGTCGAGCCGCTGCTCGATGCGCTCGACTCGGATCGTCCGCTCCCCCCGGGATGGCCGGTCGGTGTCGACTCTTCTCCCTGAACACCGGAGAGCAGCTGGATGACCGTCTGGCGTACCTTGGGGAGATCGGCGCCAAGCTGCTGGAGCACTTGGGCGGCGACTCCCTCACCTTCGCGAATGAGGCCGAGCAGGATGTGCTCAGTGCCGATGTAGTTGTGACCAAGTTGAAGGGCTTCTCGAAGCGACAGTTCGAGAACCTTCTTCGCCCGTGGTGTGAACGGAATGTGCCCGCTCGGTGCCTGGGAGCCCTGGCCGATGATCTCGACGACCTGGCTCCGCACGGACTCGAGGCTGATACCCATGCTTTCGAGGGCACGAGCCGCAACGCCTTCACCTTCGTGGATCAGGCCGAGGAGGATGTGCTCCGTGCCGATGTAGTTGTGGTTGAGGAGCCGCGCTTCTTCCTGAGCGAGGACAACGACCCTCCGGGCCCTATCGGTAAACCGTTCAAACAAGCCAATACCTCATAATCTGACAGTGGCGCCTGGTTCCCCGGGCGCCTCGCCGAGTATAGGACGGGGTCCCGAATAGACCCCGGATGTTCGGCGGACGACTGAACCTCATGATTCAGTGAACGCCGGGGCTACCATCCCGATTCCCGAAGGCCTGGAGACCCGTGGATCGCCCAATTCTGAACGACCTCGTGCCCGTTCCCCGCGTATGGGAGCGTATGGCTGCCGTCGAGAGACGCCTGCTCGAGGTCACCGAATCTGACGACGTTTTCCTCACCGACATCGCACAGCATCTTCTGCGCGCCGGCGGAAAACGATATCGCCCACTCCTCGCAGCGGTTGCAGGAGAGCTCGGTCCGAGCGACGGCGATGGGCCCGTTGAGGCGGGCCTGTCCGTCGAACTAGTCCACGTCGGTTCCCTCTATCACGACGATGTGATCGATGAAGCCGACTCACGTCGTGGCAGGGTCTCGGTCAACGAGAATTGGTCGAACACGATCGCCATCCTGGCCGGCGATTTCCTCCTTGCCCGGGCTTCAGAAGTGGCAGCCCCGCTGGGCGAGGAAGCCGTTTCGCTGATCGCTCGCACCTACGCCCGTCTCTGTGAAGGGCAGGTCGCGGAGCTGCGATTCTCCGGAGGGTTCGACCATGGGCCCGACGGGTATTTCCAGGTGATCGGCGGCAAGACCGCCAGTTTGATCCGCGCATCTGCCCGTCTCGGCGCTATCACCGCAGGCGCCACGGCGAGCGATGTGGAAGCCATCTCAGATTGGGCTTGGGAGATGGGCCTTGTCTTCCAAATGACCGACGATGTCCTCGACCTCATCGCCGACGAAGCGTTCCTCGGCAAACCATCCGGATCCGATATCGGCGAGGGCGTCTACACGCTGCCTGTGCTGTACGCGGCAGATGGCCCAGACGGAACCGAGATCCGCGGTCTGCTTGCCGACGGAGCGCCAACCGACCGTGCCGTGATCGACCGGATCATCGAACTCACCGTCGCCGGCGGTTACGCAGACAGCGTCACCGAAGAAGCGATGGATCACATGCGCTTGGCTGAAGAGGCATCGGACCGGATCGCGAGCGACGAACTGACCCCGATACTCCGTAACCTGGACGCGTATCTGCTGGATCGCGTTGCGATCGCGCGGGCTTCGGTAGCGGAGTAGCTGAATCGAGATCTGAGCCTTGAGCTCTGAGCTTTGAGCAAGACCGCATACGGAGTACGGACTACGGACTACGGACTACGGACTACGGACTACCGGCGGCGGAGCCGCCTCCGGTCTCATCGTTGGGAAGAGGATCACTTCTCTGATGTGCTTGCGATCGGTGAGGAGCATCACGAAGCGATCGACGCCGATCCCGAGACCGCCGGTCGGCGGCAGACCGTACTCCAGGGCACGGATGTAGTCCTCGTCGATCGGATGGGCTTCGTCATCGCCGGCTGCGCGGGCTGCGGCTTGAGCCTCGAATCGCTCACGCTGATCGAACGGGTCGTTCAACTCCGAGAATGCGTTCGCGTACTCCGAACCGGCGATAACCAACTCGAACCGCTCGGTAAGCCGGGGATCGTCGCGATGCAGACGGGAGAGTGGTGAGACCTCCTTGGGATAGTCCGTCACGAACGTCGGTTTCCAGATCGTCGACTCTGCAGCAACCTCGTAGATCTCGAAGATGACACGGCCCGCTCCCCACGATGGATCGGCTTCAACCCCGTATCGCGTGGCGAGAGCACGGAGTTCGTCGATCGGTGTGTCGAGGGATATGTCCCGGTCCACGACCTCTGCGACCAGGTCCACAAGCCGCACCCGACGGAACGGTGGAGTGAGATCAAGCATTCGTCCCTGGTAGGTGAGCACGGACGTGCCTACGGCGGTTTCAGCGACGGCGGCGAAGATCTCTTCGATCAACTCCATGATGTCCCCGTAGTCGGCCAATGCCTGATACGCCTCGAGCATGGTGAACTCGGGATTGTGGGTGGCATCAACGCCCTCGTTCCGGAAGATCCTGCCGATCTCGAAGACTCGTTCGATCCCCCCGACGACCAGTCGCTTCAAGAACAGCTCGGTGGCGATGCGGAGCGACAGATCGAGGTCGAGCGCATTGTGATGCGTCTCGAACGGCCGTGCCGTAGCCCCGGTTGCCTGCGTCAAGAGGACGGGTGTCTCAACTTCGATGAATCCACGGTCCTCGAACTGACGCCGTAGTTCGGAGATCACTTTCGCCCTGGTCAGCGCCGTCTTGCGGGACTCCTCGTTCACCATGAGGTCGACGTAGCGCCGGCGCGATCTCGCCTCGACGTCCTTCAGCCCATGCCATTTGTCGGGCAGCGGACGCAGCGCCTTCGACAGCAATACGAACGAGGCGATGCGAACGCTGAGTTCGCCCTTCTTGGTGACCATCACCTCGCCGGTCGCGCCGATCCAATCCCCCGAGTCGAGTTCCAGGAACCGGCTGAACTCCTCGTCTCCCAGAACCGCCTTGCTGACGAACAGTTGGATCCGCCCGGAGACGTCCTGGAGCACACCGAATGCGAGTCTGCCCATATCGCGGACGTTCATGAGCCGTCCCGCGACCGTTACGTCGATACCCGTCTCGGTCCCCGGATCGATGTCATCGAACCGATCGTGGAGGTCGCCGGCCAGGTCGCTGCGGTCAAAACGGTACGGATAGTTACCGGAACGGAGTGCTTCACGGTGTTTCGCTATCCGGGCGGCGATGAGGGGATCATCGTGGCCGGTCGGCTCGCTCGGTGTTTCGTCGGTCATTGCTCTTCCTGATTTCGATCGAAGATGATGCGCAGCCCTTCGAGCGTCAGATACTCGTCGACGGTCTCAACGTTGCTGCAATGGGGGACGATGGTAGAGGCAAGGCCGCCGGTTGCCACCACGACTGCGTCGTCGCCGACCTCGTCCACGAGGCGTGCGATGATCCCGTCGACGAGACCGGCGTGGCCATAGAGCGCCCCGCTCTGGATCGCCTCGACGGTGCCCTTGCCGATCGGAGATCTCGGAGCCACGAACTCTACGCGCCGGAGTGCCGCGGTCCCCGAGATCAGGGCCCCGGTGGAGATCTCAAGACCCGGGGCGATGACACCACCGATGTAGGCCCCGTCGGCTCCGACGACATCGAAGTTGGTCGATGTTCCGAAATCCACGACGATGGCCGGGGTCCCGTATCGCTCCCGGGCGGCGACGGCATTGACGATCCGGTCGGCCCCGACCTCTCGTGGGTTGTCGATGAGGATCGACATTCCCGTCCTGATCCCTGGACCCACAACGAGGATCGAACCGTGCGAGAGCGCCGGGGCGACACAGCGCATCGTCGCCGTCACCGACGGGACCACACTTGAGACGGCGACGCCGCCGATGTCGCTCGGCGTGAAGCCGTCAAGAGCGAGGACGCCGAGCAGCTCCCATCGCATCTCGTCGCTGGTCTGCTCCTTCGTGGAGAACCGCCAGTGGCCGACGAGTTCTTCATTCCGAAATAGCCCAACGGCGATCTGCGTGTTCCCAACGTCGATTGCGAGCAGCATCAGGCCTCCCGGTAGAGAATCGAGGGTCCGTCGAGACGGATACCGGCGTCGGGGACCCATCCGCCGTCGATCCGATCGATGTGTACGTTGTCGAGAAGGCGCGTCCGACCGACTCGCGCCGCGACAGCGAGGAATGCCGGTCGGTCCAGATCGAGCAGTGCGGACGCCGTGTCCTGATCCGCCAACGTGGCGTAGTCGAGATCGATGCCCGGCTCGTCGTTCACTGGTGTGGCGGCGATTCGCTCGAGTTCAGTTCCAGATCGTTCGCCCGCGATGATCGCTTCCGCGACAGCATTGATTCCCCTGTTGATGGATCGAGCGGCGGCGCGCTCCGCGGGATCGAGGTAGGTGTTGCGTGATGACAGAGCAAGGCCATCCGACTCGCGCACGATGGGTTCGCCGACGATCACGATGGGAAAGGACAGGTCGGTGGTCATGCGGCGTACCGTGACGAGTTGCTGGGCATCCTTCCTGCCGAAGTAGGCACGATCTGGGGCGATGCCTGCGAAGAGTTTGGCGACAACGGTGGCCACTCCATCGAAGTGCCCCGGCCGGATCTCCCCTTCCATCCCTTCCGTAACAAGATCCACAGCGACGGTTGTGAGCGGCTTGTCCGGGTACATCTCCTCGAGTTGTGGAGCGAACAACACGTCGGCGCCGGCCTCCTCCACCATCTCGGCGTCTCGTTCGAGATCGCGAGGGTATGAGGCGAGATCCTCGGTAGGGGCGAATTGGAGTGGGTTGACGAAGAGGCTGACGATGACCGTGTCACACTCGCGCCGTGCCGCATCGACAAGACTGATGTGCCCCTCGTGTAGGTATCCCATCGTCGGAACCAGCCCGACGCAACCCGAGCCCAACGCCCTGGCATCACGGAAAGTGTGAACTGTTCTCACAGCGTGTCGTCCTCACTGAACGACGAGGCCACGGTCGTCGTTGCGCTGACCATCGACTCGAACGCTGCAGCGAGGTCCGGTGCCGTTGAGCGAATCGCCTCGATCTGGGCAGCCACCGTTGCTACGTCTCCTCGTGAGATCGGACCGGTAAGAGCAGCTTGTGGCCCCGACTCGAACGCATTGGCAACGATCGCGTCGACCAGCGGACGAGCGGCATCGAATGGCACCCCGGTCGACTCGAACAGGCGCTGAGCGATGGCGAGAGCCGCGACAGGGAAGTTCGCTGCTGCGGCCGCTGCAGCGTGGTAGGCCGCTCGGTCGTCGTCACGGAGGTCGAACGGGTGGAGTCCGATCGTGTCGGCGAGATCGTAGAGCGTCGATCGCAGCGGTCCATCGGCCGTTACGGCGACCCATGCCCCCGCGAGCCTCCGGGCTCCCAACTCCGGCGTCGGCATAGTCTGGAGCGGATGGAAAGACCCGATAGCGACTCCGTGGTCCTCGAATGCCTGCAGCGCCGACACCGGTGTCGCTCCGGAGACGTGAACAGCGCTCGCCACGGCGTTCCTCGCGATGGGAGCGACCTCGCCGGCTACCTCCTCGATGGCCTGGTCGCTGACCGCTATCACGACGAGATCGACCGGCGGAACCGGTTCGCCGATGGCAAGCGCGACGGCATCGAAACGCTGAGCCACAGTTGCAGCCTTCCCGGTGTCACGGGCGGCAACGGCGACCACGTCGTGGCCGGCACCGTTCGCTGCGATGGCGATGGATTGGCCCGCTCGTCCGGGCCCGATGAGGGCGATGCGCATGTGGCTCCGATCCTCCCGGTATCGGTCCGGCCCGCGTGCGGGCTGTGTGGACAAGAAGGTAGTACGAAGGAACACAGGATGGGACCGTCTGTTGTCTGTAGGCGACAGGTGACAGGTGACAGCCAGACGCCTGGCTCAGTGGACTTGCTGACTGCTGTCGGCTGTTTGCTGTCGGTAGTCGGTAGTCCGTAATCCGTAGTCCGTAATCCGTAGTCCGTAGTCCTTAATACGAAATCCGTAATCAGTATTCCGTAGTGGGGAAG
>JAOZMA010000171.1 GCA_029934555.1 Acidimicrobiia bacterium
CGACTACGACCGAAGCCGGTCCCGAGATCGGTACGGCGGACCATCCGATCAAGGTTCTGTTCGTACCGTCCGTGAGCGCTGAAGAGATCATCGCCGGTGGCGAGATTCTCACGGGAGTGCTCGAAGAGGCCACCGGCCTCGTCTACGAGGTCAGTGTGCCGACGTCATATGCCGCGACCATCAGCGAGATGTGCGCGTCACCGGAGGACACCATCGGGTTCATCCCCGCGACCGCGTACGTGCTCGGCAACGACGAGTGCGGCATCGAGGTTGCCATGAAGTCGAAGCGCTTCGGATTCACCGAGTACTGGGCCGAGTTCATCGTCCCTCGCGACAGTGAAGCGCAGACACTCGAGGACCTCGCAGGTCTCAGCTGGGCCTACCCGGACGCCGGATCCACCTCCGGATTCCTGGTCCCCAGCGGGATGTTCGATCAGGCAGGTATCGAACCTGGTGACGTAGTTGAAGCAGGAGGCCACTCCGCAACGGTCAAGGCCGTGTACAACGGCGAAGCCGATTTCGGAACCGTCTTCTTCAGCCCGTCGATCGACGCCGACAGGAACGTCATCTGGGACGGCACGACGGCCGGCGCCGATGTTCCAGACGATCTCGTGGACAGCTGTGTTCTCGATGACGACGGCAATATCGAGTGCACCGGCGTGTACCCGAGAGATGCTCGACGCAACATTCGCGAGGAAGCTCCCGACGTGATCCAGAAGGTCAGGATCATGGAGCTGTCGCAGCCGATCCCGAACGACACGCTGAGCTTCGCCCCGGACGTCCCCCAGGACATCCGCGAGAAGCTCGTCACGGCGCTCGCCGACTACGCAGCGAACGACCCAGACGGGTTCGCTGAAGCGTTCGATGCCTACTCCTGGAGCGGCATCGAACTGACCGACGACTCGGAGTTCGACTTCATCCGGGCGCTGGTGCAAGCGCTCGACCTCTCGTCGGACGACCTCTAAGCGAAGCTAGACGCACAACTGAGTATCGGGCGGGGGCAACTGTCCCCGCCCGACGCTCGATCGGACAGACGGAGCACCCGATCCATGCTCAAAGTTGAGAATCTGACGAAGGTCTACGAGGGTGGCGTTCAGGCTCTCGACGATGTGTCGTTCGAGGTCGAGAAAGGCGAGTTCCTCGCTGTCATCGGTCTCAGTGGATCGGGGAAATCAACGCTCCTCCGCTGCATCAATCGTCTCATCGAACCCACCTCCGGCACGATCATCTGGGACGGCGTTGACGTTACGAACGCTTCACAAGAAGAACTCCGCAGAGTTCGGCGACGGATCGGGATGGTCTTCCAACACTTCAACCTCGTGAGCCGATCGAAAGTACTGACGAATGTCCTGGCGGGCCGCCTCGGTTACGTGAACCCTGCTCTTTCGATCGTGAACAAGTTCCCCAAAGCGGACATAGAGAAGGCCCACACCCAACTCGCCCGTGTTGGACTCGAAGACAAAGCCAACGCCAGAGCCGACACGCTGAGCGGCGGACAGCAGCAGCGTGTCGGCGTCGCCAGAGCCATGATGCAGGATCCCGAGATCATGCTGGCCGATGAACCGGTCGCCAGCCTCGACCCGGTTCTCGCTCACAGCATCATGCAGTACCTCGAGAATATCAATCAGGACGGAGTCATGGTGCTGTGCTCCCTCCACTTCCTCGATCTCGTCCATCAGTACGCGGACCGCGTCATCGCCCTGAACGAAGGCAAGCTTGTCTTCGAAGGATCCCCCAAGGAGATCGACGACGCGAAGTTCAAGGAGATCTACGGGAAGGAGGCCGAGCGCGTTGGCTGACTCGACTCCGTCCCAACCCGACCCGGCTCCAGACGAACAGGCGCCCGATCCGAAGACGTCCACCGGTCGCAAACCGCGCGGTTGGCGCCGATCCCTCTACATCATCATCGCGATCCTCGTCGTGTTCGTCGTCTATGCGTTCGCGTTCGCAAAGACCGACGTGTCACTTGAGGAGATCCAGTCAGAGACGCGCCAGGAACAGCTCTTCCGGATTCTCCGCGCTCTCGCCAGACCCGATCTGATCCGCTACGACAAAGAAGACCTCATCGTCACCGCAGACGTGCACGTTCCATGCATCGGCGGGGAACCGGCCACGACTGATGCCGCGACGGACGGTGCTGCGATCACGATCGCTCCCGCCTGTGCGGAACCCGGCGACTCCTTCACCGTCACCGGGAGCGGGTATGACGCTGGAAAGACCGTTGGCGTCAACTTCGTCCCCGTGTCGGATTTCGAGGTCGTGCTCCCACAGGGAAGAACCGTCGTCGAAGAAGACGGGACCTTCTCGCTCTCCTTCGAAGCCCCGAGTAGGAAGTCCGACGATCCGCAGCAGATCGAGGTGATATCCCAGACCAACGTCGGAGGTTGGCTCAACCGCGTTCGCGTATGGACCGACACGAACAAGAACGGGGTCCAGGACAACGACGTTCTTCCTTCACCAGATGAACCCATTGCGACCTACAGCAGTCTGCTCCCTGAGTTCGAGATCCGGAGCCCCGGCGGTGTCACGCTCATCGATGACAACAACAACGTGATCGACTTCATCAGTTGGGGAGGATCCTTCGAAGCGAGTACCGGATCCGGAACCGGTCTCGTGAGTCGCGACATCGGTTTCGATCCGTTCGGCGTGGGACCGGACGAGTCCGTTCAACTCACCGGGAGCGGCAACACCGCCGCCGACTTCTCCTGGACGGAGCCGTCACAAGAGAGTTTCGGATCGGTCAACGCGGGGCAGACCGCCGCCAACGGCGATTCTCCGGATTCGTTGTTCTTCAATGAGGTTGCTTTCTCCGAGGAGGATCGTCTCGAGGTCGCAGGGGCACCCGGAGCGGGAGTGGCCGACGTCTCGTTGATCTTCTTTGACGGGACCGACGGATCCCAATACAAGATCATTCTCCTCGCGGACAAGACCGATCTGTCGCCGCGTCTCTCCGACAACGCCGTGAACACCTGGGATCGAATCGTCGAGACCGTGATGCTGGCACTCCTGGCAACCACCGTCGGTACCGCCCTGGCGATACCGCTCAGTTTCCTCGCAGCGAAGAACCTGATGCGCGACGTCACGGTCCCCATAATCAACCTGTCGCTGTCGCTCATCGCCATACCGATCGGTCTCTACGTCGGTATCCAGTCCTCCAGATGGGCGGCGTCCCTTCGTGCGTTCACCGATGCCAACTGGATCACGCTCTTGCTCGCACTTCTGGTCATCACAGCTGTTGGTTGGGCGACCCTTCGATGGACGTTCCCGCCTGAGGAGGAGGACGAACCACCCAGTCTCGGCCTGCGCTCACTCAGAGTCATGGCCCTCATCGCCGTGGCGTTCCTCCTGCTCATCGGGTCGTACATCATCGCGACGCTTCTCATCATCCTCGGCGGATGGATGGAGGATCTCATCACGGGGGCCCGATTCCTCGGAAGCTTCGTGGTCTCGCTCGGTGAGATCACTGAGATCGGCATCCCGGTGTTCTCATCGCTCATCGGGGCATTCGCACTGGCAGTGGCCGCCAGCAGGCTCGGCTACTTCATCAACGATCGCTTCAGCCGCGGCGTCATCAACGCCCTGACCCTCGTCCTCTCCGGAGTGGCGGGCGCTCTCGTGGGAATCGGCATCGGGGCCATCATCGATTGGTTCTATCAGTTGGAGAACCCGTTCGCGACCGTGATCGTGCCGGGGGCCATCGGCGCCGTCTTCGGAATGATCCTTTCGGTGAAGGCGCTCAGAAAGGGCGAATCTCAGAACATCGGTCTCACGGTCTACTACCTGGCACGGACAACGTTCAACGGGTTCCGATCCATCGAACCGTTGGTGATGGTCATCATCTTCGTCGTCTGGGTCGGTATCGGGCCGTTCGCCGGCGCGCTCGCCCTCGCACTCCACACGATGGCCGCGCTAGCGAAGCTCTATTCGGAGCAAGTCGAGAGCATCGCCAACGGACCGCTCGAGGCCGTTCGCGCCACGGGAGCGACGCGGCTGCAGACCATCATCTACGCCGTCGTTCCCCAGATCATCCCTCCGTACATCTCCTTCACGATGTATCGCTGGGATATCAACGTGCGTATGTCGACGATCATCGGCTTCGCCGGTGGTGGTGGTATCGGATTCCTGTTGCAGCAGAACATCAATCTGCTCCAGTACAGAGCGGCGGCCGCACAGATGCTGGCAATCGCCATCGTGGTTGCGTCGATGGACTACGTCAGCTCGCGCCTGCGTGAGCACGTCGTCTGACGATGAGTGCCTTTGTGCTCCGCACGCGCGAGGTTGCGGAGGAGCGTGAGCGGGAAGACCTCTCACCGGTAGCAACGCTGTCGATCAACTCGGCCGGGCGGGTCGTACCGGAAGACCCGGATCCCTGGAGAACTGCGTTCGAACGTGACCGGGACCGCATCCTCCATTCGAAGGCGTTCCGACGGTTGAAGCACAAGACTCAGGTCTTCATGAATCCGGAAGGCGACCACTACGTCACCCGTCTCACCCACACCCTTCAGGTCACGCAGGTCGGCGGAGCGATCGCGCGAGCCCTCAGTCTCAACGGAGCTCTGACCGAGGCGATCTGTCTCGGCCACGACGTGGGCCACTCCCCGTTCGGTCACACCGGTGAGGACACGCTGAGCGAGTTCGTCGACGGCGGGTGGCGCCACTCCGCCCAGTCTGTGCGGATCTTCGAGGTCCTCGAGCCGCTCAACCTCACGTTCGAGGTCCTTGACGGGATCATGGCTCATCCATGGAAGGTGGAGACTCCGGCGCAGACCCCGGAAGGCGCCATCGTCCGATTCGCCGACCGCATCGCCTATCTCGCTCACGACGCGCTCGATGCGATCCGCGCCGGAGTGTTGAGACCCGGCGACTTCCCCGGGTCGGTGCTCGACACCCTCGGCGAACCCGGCCGCGAGTGGATCGATACGATGATCACGTCTGTGATCGAAACGTCCATCGAGAGCGACGAAGTCGCCATGGACGATCACACGCTCGACGTCATGCTCGAACTCCGGGGATTCATGTTCGAGCAGGTCTACTTGAGGGCAGACGTCGAACCGCAGCGGATACGGGCCAGAGAGATCGTCAGAAACCTCGTCGAGTACTACCTCTCCCATGCATCAGAGATCCCGGATACCTATCGCCATGACGATGCAGATACGCTGACACAGGTGATCGACTTCGTGGCAGGCATGACCGACCGCTACGCGATAAGCCGCCACGACGACCTGTTCAGGCCGGCCCTGTTCTGACGAACAGGGAGCGGACAGCGGACAGCGGACAGCGGACAGCGGACAGCGGACAGCGGACAGCGG
>JAOZMA010000172.1 GCA_029934555.1 Acidimicrobiia bacterium
GTGGCGAAGGTGGCCTCTCGTCAGCGGATGAACCCCACCATCGACACGCTGCTTCTTCTCGCCTTGCCGGCGTCGGGCAAGTCCGAACTCCGCCGGTACCTCGCTCACCTCGATCCGGTGGTTGCTGAGCGGGACCTCCACCTCGGGCCGACCGTCCAACTCGACGACTACCCGTACGTGCACCTGATGCGGCGCATCGGTCAGGAGTTGGAGTCAATGGGGGAGCCCCCGATCTTCTTCCGTGATGATGCGACCCCGTTTTCCGATCCCCGGGACTGGGGAACGCTTGTGCGTCTTGTGAACGAGGACTACGAACTCCTCGGAACCTCCCCGGATCGGCCAGGGTCCGCGGCTGGATGGCTGTTTGACCGGATCGATAGAGCCCGTGTCTCGGTCGGGGCGGCACCGGCACTCGGCGAACTCGATCCGTCCGTTCGCCATCGCCTGGAACAGGCGCTCGATGCCGAGATCGCAGACGTATGGGAGGAGCTGGCGGAGGTAGCGTCGTCATGGAATGAAGGCGATACGGTCGTGATCGAGTTCGCTCGCGGTGGACCAGAGGGATCAACGATGCCGATCGAGCCACCCCACGGATACCCGTACTCGCTCGGTCAGCTCTCGCCGGAGATCCTGGATCGGGCATCGATCCTCTACGTGTGGGTAACGCCGGAGGAGAGCCGCCGACGCAACGACGAGCGGGCCCGACCGGGCCGAGATGGTGACGCTTCGATCCTCCACCACGGCGTACCCGAGGCGGTGATGCTCGGCGACTACGGCACCGATGATCTTCCCTGGCTCATCGAACAAGCCGGGGGAGACGCCGTTCGGATCGGAACGGGGGACGACGCGATCGTGATCCCGACCGCAGTGTTCGACAATCGAACCGATCACACGTCGTTCCTGCGGGCAGACCCCGGGCTCTGGCCGTCCGATCAGGTTGAAGCGCTCCACGAGGAGCTCGGGAGAGCCTTCAATCGACTCACCCCGTAGCGGGTGAACCCACCATTCCGCGGGCTGGGTGCGCCGCCGGCGGGGACTGCAACCCTGGGTACGCGTTTGGGGTACACTCAGCGAACACATGTTCGATGTCTCTACTCCCGAGGTTCCGGCCTGGCTCGACGGACTCAACGATCGACAGCGTGAGGCCGTCCTCCACGGAGACGGCCCGCTCCTCGTGATCGCCGGTGCCGGTTCCGGCAAGACCCGTACGCTGGCCAGTCGTGTGGCACGGCTCGTCGACGAGGGCGTCCCAGCAGACCGAATCCTCCTGCTCACTTTCACGAGGCGAGCGGCTGCGGAGATGCTGCGCCGATCGGGGGCCCTCATCACGGATCGATCGGTCGGCAAGGTCTGGGGTGGCACGTTCCACGCCGTGGCGAACCGGCTGCTCAGGAAGTACGGGTCGGCCGTCGGCCTGCAGGACGGCTTCACCGTCATCGATCAGTCGGATGCCGCCTCGCTGTTCGGGATGATCCGCACCGAACTCGGATACTCGGGTTCCAAGCAGCGTTTCCCGAAGAAGGAGACGATCGCGGCCGTCTACTCGCGCACGGTGAACGCCAGGACGCCGCTCACCGAGACCGTCGAGGAGCGCTTCCCCTGGGTCGTCGACCACGTCGACGCTCTCCGGGAGATCTTCCGTGCCTACACGGCACGGAAGAAGGAACACAACGTCGTCGACTACGACGATCTCCTCCTCTACTGGAACGCTCTTCTGGAATCGCCGGCGGGAGGCACCGTCCGGGGTCTGTTCGACCATATCCTCGTCGACGAGTACCAGGACACGAACCGGAGTCAGGCCGAGATCCTTCGCTCGCTCTGCGGAGACGATGGCAATCTCACGGTCGTCGGTGACGACGCCCAGGCCATCTACTCGTTCCGAGGTGCCACCGTCGAGAACATCCTCGAATTCCCGGACACGTACGAGAACGCCACCGTTGTGACGCTCGAACAGAACTATCGATCGACGCCGCAGATCCTCAACGCCGCGAACGCCGTCATCGAAGCGTCGTCGGAGACGTTCCAGAAGGAGCTCTGGACCGATCGCGCCGCCGGTCGCATGCCGGACCTCATCACCTGCTTCGACGAATCCGCCCAAGCGGAGCTCGTCGCCGACCGGGTGCTCGACCACCGGGAGGCCGGTATCGCCCTCCGGGACCAAGCAGTGCTGTTCCGTACCGGGCATCATTCCGCGGGTCTCGAGATCGAGCTGTCGAGACGGAATATCCCCTTCGTCAAGTACGGCGGGCTGCGGTTCCTCGAAGCGGCGCACGTGAAGGACCTGTTGGCCCTGTTGCGCATCCTCGACAATCCGAAGGATGAGCTTGCCTGGAACCGGGTTCTGCAGATGATCCCTGGTATCGGTCCAGCGACCTCGCTGAAGATCACCGACCACCTCGATGGAGAGGCGCAGAAGGACGGCTCGGATCGACTGGTGGCACTTACCGTTGTGCAGTTCCCCGTCGTAGCTGAGGCCAGGGAACCGATGGAGGAGCTGCAGAAAGCGCTTCGAGATTGTCGTGGCCGTGACGGGGAGGAACCCGGCCCTTCCCAGCAGATCGAACGTCTGATCCCGTTCTGTCGGCTCGTCTTCGACCGTTCCTACGACGACTCCGCGGCCCGGTTGGCCGACCTCGGCCAACTCGCCTCCCTTGCGGCAGAGTATGGAACGAGGAGTCGATTCCTGACCGAGATCACGCTCGATCCGCCGGCCAGCACGAGTGATCTTGCCGGACCGCCCCATCTCGACGATGACTATCTGATCCTCTCGACGATCCACTCAGCCAAGGGTGGGGAATGGCGGACCGTGTTCGTCATTCACGCTGCAGATGGCAACATCCCGTCCGACATGGCGATCTCGGATCCGGGAGGAGTTGAGGAGGAACGGCGCCTCCTGTACGTCGCACTCACCAGGGCGAAGGATCATCTTCACGTGACCGTCCCTCAGCGGTTCTATCACAAGCGCTTCTCCGGCAGCCGCGAGCACTCCTATGCGCTGCCCAGTCGCTTTCTCGATCCGGCAATGGAGCAGTTCGAGCACGTCACGGTCGGGATACCGCACCATGACGAAGCGACCGGGGCGCTGGCGCCGGGGGAGGATCCCGTTGCCGACGTGCTCGAGGATCTTTGGCGCTGAGAGTCAACCCTCGTCGGTTGGAACCTCGGGGAAGTGCGTGACTTCTGGATAGCCGGCCTGGATCTCTGCGGCTGCAGCGCGAGCGTCTCCCGACCGGATGTACGACACCATGCCGGTCCAGAACGTTCCGGTACCGACCGGTGGAACCATCATGTCAGATCCATCCAGTCGGATGATCTTGGCTCGCGTGAGGATCTCGGCCATGCGACGGTCCAGGTCATCTCCGTAGAGATCGATATCGAACGACCGGTGTGGTGAGACGAAACCACCGGCCGCGGCCCATGCGGTACCGGCTTCTGGTGTGGCGAGATACTGCAGCAGAGCATGGACTTCGGGGCGATCAGCGAACGCGGCGGCGAATTCTCCCGCTGCGAGGATCGGGGGTTCGCCACCGTCCATCGATGGGAGCACAAAGACATCGGTCTCGACCCCGATCGTGACCGAATCCGGGAGGTTCGCCTGTTGTGCGGACCCCTGCCGGTGGAGGAGACACTGCGGTGGTGACCCGAACATGGGGTCCTGGGCTTGCCTCCACGGTGTGTTGAGGATGCGATGGGTGCCGCCCACGACACGTCCCGGATTGTGAACGATCTCACCGAACGTCTCGAATGCGGTGACGATCGGGTCGTCCTCGAAGGAGATCTCAGCAGAGACCCACTGGTCGTAGACGTCGGGACCGCTCTGTCGGAGCACGATGTCTTCGATCCAATCGGTTCCCAACCATCCGGTCGCTCCGAAACTCTCGATCGAGAGACACCAGGGGTTGTATCCATCGCTCTCCATTCGGTCCGTGAGATCCATCATCTCGTCCCACGTTGACGGCACGTCGTAGCCGCGTTCGACGAAGACCTGCGGTTCGTACCACACGAGGCTCTTGACGGATGCTCTGAACCACACGCTGTACAGGGTGTCTCCGACGACGCCGACCGCTGTCTCCGGGTGCTGAGTAACTGTCGCTTGCGTTGCCTCATCGAGAGGCACGAGGAGTCCCTGGTGGGCGTACTCCCGGATCAGGCCCGGTTGTGGGAAAATCGCGACATCTGGATAGTCGGCTTTAGTGACCCGTTCTTCGATGGCCTTGGCGAAGGAACCTGCCCCGACGTAGCGGACGGCGATTCCGGTCTGCTCTTCGAAGGGTGCTATCGACTCGGCGAAGCGTTGCGCCTCAACACCACGGTATCCGCCGAAGACCGTGACGACGGGACCGTCCTGCGAGTTCGTCTCCGAGGACGTGCATGCCGCGGCAAGCACGATGCCGGCCACCAGGAGGATCAGGGGGCTAGTTCGTCGACGCCGCATCGGTGCTCTCCCTTTGATACCGGACGTCGAGTTCGAGTTCAATCCCGTGTTCGTCGGTGATCCTTTGAGCGAGCTTCCACGCTGGCTGCAGGTCGCTGGCACTCGTTGCCACGGTAATCGACACAGTGCCGTGAGTCCCCGATCGATCAGCGTCGATCGCAACGATCTTCGCCTGGGGATCCCACTCGTCGACGGCGCTCGTCACATCGCGCACGAATGCCTCGTCCTCGAGCACAGCCTTGGTATGGAGACCGAGTGGCACGGCGATGACGATGAGTGCGAGGCCCCACGGAAGGAGGCGCAAGCCCAGGTGTCCGCGAGCGATCTGGCGGACGTAGTCCGGGACGAAGCCGGAGATGAACATGACGATCGATGCTGAGAGAACGATGGCGATCAGGTTGGTCGTGTAGAGAAGCAGTGCCCCGAGAGCCAGGTCCATGGTGCCGAACTCGAGGGCGACACCGACCGTTGCCAGCGGAGGGACGAGAGCGACGGCGATGGCAACACCAGGGAGTGATGACCCCGCTCCCTTGTGAGTGAGCACGTAACCGCCTGCGAGGCCGGCGGCGATTGCGATCCCAAGATCGAGGAGGCTCGGCGCTGTTCGGGCCAGGAGCTCGGGCGAGAGAGATGAGGAAGTAAGAGTCCCCCCGGCCACCTTGGCGACGAGCCAGCCGGTGGCGATCGCACCGAGCGTGCCGAGGATGACCAACGTGAGCGAGCCCAGGAAGCGCCTCATCTGGGCGTACATGAGCGAGGCGGCCAACGCCAGCATGGGCGTCATCAGGGGAGCGACCAGCATCGCTCCGATGACGACCGCCGCAGAGTTGGAGATCAGTCCG
>JAOZMA010000173.1 GCA_029934555.1 Acidimicrobiia bacterium
ATGCAACCGAACGAAATGGTAGGAAGATGCGGTCAAGACACGACCGGATCCTCGATCTCGCCGAGCGCAAGCTGAGCCTCGGGGTTGAGCTGGGTGTTATCCAGCGAAGAATCGAAGACGAGAGACTCGACGACGCGGTCATAACTGTTGACGGAAGACCGATGGTCAACTTCAGTTCATGCGCGTACCTCGGGTTGAACAGAGACAAGCGACTCCGCGACGGAGCTGTCGAAGCGTTGGATCGATACGGTGCCAACTACTCGTCGGCGCCCATCTACACCGCACTGCCGATGTACGAGACGCTCGAACAGCAGCTGAGCGCCATGACCGGCGCAGCTGTAGCGGTCGTCCAGACGACCACGCTCGCGCATCTCTCCGCCCTCCCAGTCCTGATCGGACCCGATGATCTCGCTCTCGTCGACGCCCAAACGCACGATTCCGTGCACCTTGCCACGACGAACTTGAAGGGCAACGGTGTCACGGTAGAGACAGTTCCACACATCGACCTTGAAGCCCTGACACGACGCCTCGAGGAGACAGCGGACGACTACAACCGCGTGTGGTTCCTCTCCGACAGCATCTTCTCCATGTACGGGGATGTCGCTCCGATCAAGGAGATCGCGGCGCTTCAGGAGCGCTTCTCGAATCTCCATGTCTACTACGACGATGCTCATGGGTTCGGGTGGGCCGGCGAGCACGGTGGCGGGTACGTGCTCTCACAGGTTCCATGGAACGACCGCATGGTCATCGCCGCCGGCCTCGCGAAGTCATTCGGATCATTCGGCGCGGTTCTTGCGTTCGGCGATCCGGGACTCGTCCGACGCGTGCAATTGACCGGTGGAGCACTCACGTTCTCCGGACCGATCCCGCCTGCCGACCTGGGAGCGGCGACGGTATCGGCAGAGATCCATCTCTCGGAGGAGCATGCCGAGCGTCAGGCTCGACTCATCGAGTTCATCAACTGGGGCCGCCGGGAGATACTCACCAGGCAACTCCCTGTTGCCTCTCTCGCTACGACCCCTATCTGGTTCGTGCGCGTTGGGCCTGCAGATGCCACCGGTGAGATGATGCAACGTCTCATGTCGGATGGCTACTTCCTCAACGCGTCGGCGTACCCCGCCGTCCCTCTCGGGAATGCCGGTGTCAGGTTCACTCAGACCCTGCATCACACCCAGGAGCAGTTCATTGGGCTTCTCGACGCGATCGCGTTCCATCTCGAGGATCTTGGCGTTGCAGCCGACGTCGTCGTTGACCTTCGAGACAGAGCAACGGAGATCACCCCCGAAAGCTGAATCCTTCATCGCGGAGCCCAACATGCCGATAGAGGCAATATGTGGCTGTCGCTTCCACAGAAAGAGTCGCGTACGCGCCTGTTCGTGCCGTGGTACGCCATGCTCGCGCTGGCGATCATCGCGGTATCGGCCGTGGTCGTCGTTTTCGGTGACTCCGAAGCGCGATCGGTGGCCGGGTCGATCGGGGTGTTCGCAGGGAACCTGACCGCCGGGATCATCTTCATCCGAAGGTCGCGCTCGCTCACGAGAGGGGAGCGGAGGGCCTGGACCCTGGTGGGTATCGGGATGATCATCGCTGCGACCGGGATCATCGTTCTTGCGATGTGGTTCCTGATCGCCGGGGATGCACCCACTTTCGGCCCCGTCGATCTGTTCTTCATCGTCGGATACTCGACGGCACTCCTCGGGTTCGCCTCGCTGCCTCACACAGCGGGTAACTCGCTGCAACGAACACGGACGGCTTTCGACGGCATCATCGGAGCTATCGCCGTCGGAACGTTGGTCTGGGTCCTGATCCTGTCGCCGATCGTCGAGGGAGTCTCCCAATCTGGAACATGGGAGCGGCTGATCGGCTCTCTCTATCCGCTGGTCGATCTCGCTGTTGTCGTGATCATCATGATCGTCACAGTGCGGCGCTCGAGTTACCGGTTCGACATGCGAATGCTTCTCTTTACGGGAGCGGCCATCGCCCAGATGGTCGGAGACGTCAGCTACCTGGTCGCGGGCGTCGGCCGGAGTTTCGGTGAGGCGGAGCCGTTCTTCCTCGTGTTCCTCCTTGCATCAACACTCTTCCTGTCAACGGCACTGATCGTAGATCGGGTCCCCGCGCCGCGGGAGTACGCCGACCGCAGGCTTCCGTTGTGGTCGCTGCTCGCTCCGTACACATCGGCCGCCATCATGGTGGGAGTCCTCGTGGTCAGGATCTGGGATGCAGACCTCAATTCGGGTGACCGGATTCTCCTCGTTGCAGCGTTGGTGGTGGCGGTGCTCGTTATCGGGAGACAGGGAATCGCCATCCGCGAGAACAGGATGCTCGTTGAGCGGCAGCGATCGGAGTTGGTATCGTCGATCTCCCATGAGCTGAGAACCCCGCTCACTGCCATGGTGGGATTCCTCGCGGTCCTCCAAGAGGACCCGAAGCTCCATCTCGAAGAGCGAATCGAGATGATCGAAGTCGTGGTGGAACAGGCGACGTATCTCGAACGGATCATTCAGGACCTGCTGCTCCTCGCCCATGACGATCCGAGCAGGATCGATCTCACGGTGTCAGAACAGAACATCGCCACCACCATGGAGAACTCGATCCGATCGACGACGATTGATCCACGATGTGTGAGCAGCGAAGTCGATCCTGATCTCACTGCGATCGTTGATGGGAATCGGATCCAGCAGATCCTCGTGAACCTGCTCTCCAACGCCAGTCGATACGGGGGAGACCAATGCCTGGTCGTTGCCGTTGCGGACGGCCACAGACTGATCATCGAAGTGCACGACTCCGGACCGGGCGTCCCGAAGAAGGACGAGCTGACGATCTGGGAGCGATTCGAACGAGGACCCAACCGGTACAACGCTTCCGTCCCCGGGTCGGGCATCGGGCTTGCGATGGTGCGTGCGATCGCCGAAGCCCACGGTGGTCGGGCAACATACCGGGTCTCAGACCGGCTCGGCGGTGCCTGCTTTGCGATCGATCTTCCTGGAAGAGTCGGGAAGCGTGAAACAACCCCGATGGCGCCGTCGACAACAATGGCGATTGGATAGGTGGGCGGCTCCGCCGCCGGTAGTCGGTCCTCAGTCATTGGTATTCGGTATTCGGTCCGGAAGACCTAAGACGTGAGAGATGAGATAACAACACCCGGGTCTCACCTCTCACGTCTCGGCTCATCGCTCATGGCTTACAGCTGACAGCCAGATGGACTTGCTGTCTGCTGTCTGCTGTCTGCTGTCTCCTTCTATCTCTCGAGCTTCCGGAAACCGAGGGCGTCTCCTTCGGTCACCACTTCGATCGTGTCTCCTTCTCTGAAGGTTCCGTCCAGGATCGCCATTGCCAATGGGTCGCCGATCGCCGTCTGGATCAGTCGCTTGAGCGGTCGCGCTCCGTACACAGCGTCGTAGCCGTGCTCCGTCAACCAGTCGGCAGCTTCCTCCGTCAGTTCGAGACCGATGCGTCGGTCGACGAGACGTTGAGCGAGTCCGGCGAACTGGATGGTCGCTATCTGCCTGAGATCGCCCTTCGTGAGCCGATGGAACACGATGACGTCATCGATTCGGTTCAGGAACTCAGGTCGGAAGTGCGACTTCACCGCTCCCATCACACCGGCTTCGATCACATCATCCGGGCTGTCGGGGTCGATGAACTCTGACCCGAGGTTCGAGGTCATGATCAACACCGTGTTCGAGAAGTCGACGGTGCGGCCTTGACCGTCCGTCAACCGCCCATCGTCGAGGAGTTGGAGCAGGACGTTGAACACATCCGGATTCGCCTTCTCGACCTCATCGAGGAGGATGACGGAGTAGGGCCGACGGCGTATCGCCTCGGTCAGTTGACCGCCCTCGTCGTAACCCACGTAGCCGGGGGGTGCGCCGATGAGACGACTGACCGAGTGCTTCTCCATGTACTCCGACATGTCGATGCGCACCATGGCTCGTTCATCGTCGAACAGGAAGCCGGCAAGGGCACGAGCGAGTTCGGTCTTGCCGACACCCGTGGGGCCGAGGAAGAGGAACGATCCGATCGGACGGTTCGGATCGGAGAGCCCTGCGCGTGATCGACGTATGGCGTTCGCCACCGATTCGACGGCGTCGTTCTGCCCCACGACGCGCTCGTGGAGGTGTTCTTCGAGGCGAACGAGTTTGTGAACTTCGCCCTCCATCAGTTTCGCGACCGGAACGCCGGTCCATCGACTGACGACTTCGGCGACGTCTTCTTCGTCGACCTCTTCTTTCAGCATCGCGTTGACCGATTGCAGCTCTTCGAGCTTCACCTGGCGATCGGCGAGGTCGCTCTCCAGAGCCGGAAGGGATCCGTAGCGGAGCTTGGCGGCCTCCTGCAGATCGCCGTCACGTTCGGCCCGATCAGCGGCAGCTCTGGTCTCTTCGACGTTGTGCTTCGTGGAGCGAATGCCATCGATGGCGTCCTTCTCCAACTGCCAGTGGGCGGACAGCTCATCGAGCTCCTCGCCGAGATTCGCGAGCTCCTCCTCGATCGTGGCGAGCCGATCCTTCGAGGCGTCATCGGTCTCTTTCCCGAGCGCCTGACGTTCGATCTCGAGCCGGCGACGACGACGGGTCAGTTCGTCGATCTCCTCCGGCATGGAGTCGATCTCGATCCGGAGTCGCGATGCGGACTCATCGATCAGGTCGATCGCCTTGTCAGGGAGGAGCCGACCGGTGATGTATCGATCTGAGAGCACGGCTGCGGCAACCAACGATGCGTCGGTGATCCGCACTCCGTGGTGGATCTCGTAGCGCTCCTTGAGCCCGCGCAGGATTCCGATCGTGTCCTCCACCGAAGGTTGCTCGACGAGAACAGGCTGGAAGCGGCGCTCGAGGGCCGAATCCTTCTCGATGTACTTGCGGAATTCGTCGAGGGTCGTTGCCCCGATCAGACGGAGTTCTCCACGAGCGAGCATCGGCTTCAGCATGTTCGAAGCGTCCATCGAACCTTCGGCAGCACCGGCTCCCACGATGGTGTGCATCTCGTCGATGAACGTGATGATCTTGCCCTCTGCAGCCTTGATCTCAGCCAGGACGGCCTGGAGGCGCTCTTCGAACTCGCCCCGATACTTGGCGCCGGCAACGAGCGTGCTCATGTCGAGACCGACGATCCGTTTGTTCTTCAGGCCCTCGGGCACATCACCGTCAACGATGCGCTGTGCGAGCCCTTCGACGATGGCCGTCTTGCCGACGCCGGGTTCTCCGATGAGCACCGGGTTGTTCTT
>JAOZMA010000174.1 GCA_029934555.1 Acidimicrobiia bacterium
TGAACGCGACGTGCTCGAGATGGCTGCAGTGACGTATCTTCGCGGCCGATCGATCACCGGTGAGCTCGTGATCGTCGACGAAGCACAGAACCTCGAACTCCCGACGCTCAAGGTGATTCTGACCCGGATGGGCGCCGGTTCCAAGGTCGTGTTCTGCGGGGATCTGACCCAGGTCGACAATCCCTACGTGTCGCCGTTCGGTGGACTTGCAGCCATGATCGAGAAGTTCAAGGGGAACCCGTTGTTCGGTCACGTGACGCTGGACCGAACGGTGCGGAGCCCGCTTGCCGAGTACGCGGCGAAGATTCTTTGAGTCGCCAGTCGCCAGTCCCCAGTCCCCAGATCGAGCCGGCTGGCTAGTGAATGAAGTCGGTGAGTCTGTCTGCCGTCGCGGACGGGAGGCGGACGGTCAATTCCGTTCCCTGTTCCGCGTGCTGCTCGTTGAGAACTTGGCCGGCATCGTGCAGGGTTGCTACGAGGTCCCCGCGGTCATAGGGGATCAGCAGGTTCACGGTCGTCGTGACCGCTTCAAGGCCGTTGACGATCGCCGCTGCGACGTCGTCGATGTGCTCACCGGTCAGCGCCGACACGGCCACCGACCCCTCATAGACGTTGAGGAGTCTTTGGACGACGGCCGGTTCGGCAATGTCGATCTTGTTGAACACGAGGATCTCCGGGACTTCGGCTGCTCCGATCTCGTTGAGCACGTCGCGAACGGCCACAATCTGTCCGTCCGGATCCGGATCGTCGGCATCGACGACGTGCACGAGGAGATCCGCGTCGGCAGCTTCGTCGAGGGTTGAGCGGAACGCTTCGACGAGTTCATGCGGGAGTCTGCGCACGAAACCGACCGTGTCCGACATCAGGGCACGGTGCCCGTCCGGGAGATCGAGTCGGCGGACCGTTGACCCGAGGGTCGCAAAGAGACGATCTTCAACGAGGACGTGCGCATCGGTGAGGCGGTTGAAGAGTGTTGACTTTCCGGCGTTCGTGTAGCCCACGACGGCGGCCATGGGGAGACCAGAGCGTTTCCGGGACTTGGCTCTCGTGTCCCGTGACCGGCTCGCATCTTTCAGCTCTCGCTCGACCTTGGACATGCGCTCGAGGATCCTCCGTCGGTCGGTCTCGAGCTTCGTCTCGCCCGGACCGCGGGTACCGATCCCCGCGCCGAGCCGGGAGAGCTCGACTCCCTTGCCGCGAAGGCGCGGCAGCCGGTAGCGGTACTGGGCGAGCTCCACCTGGAGGCGACCCTCGTGGGTGTGGGCGTGTTGAGCGAAGATGTCGAGGATCAGAGCGACCCGGTCGACGACGTCACACTGGAAGGCCTGTTGGAGATTGCGTTGCTGGGCGGGCGAGAGCTCGTTGTCGAAAACGACGACGTCGATGTCGAGCATGTGTGACTCTGCGACTAGTTCGGAGAGCTTGCCCTTCCCGATGAACGTCGCAGGGTCGGGACGACCGCGCCTGACGAGCACTGCTTCGACAGGTTCCGAACCCGCAGTGTCGGTGAGCAGTTCGAGCTCGCCAAGACTCCGCTGACCCTCGGCAACCCCACTGCCGTCTCGCACCAGGCCGATGAGCAGCGCCCGCTGCCGAACGACATCGAGGTCGGTAACGGACGCGGTAAGGCGGCGCCCGCTGCGTCCAACATGGGATCCGGAATGATCGGCCATGAGGAGATTATGCCCGACCTGTGGGTGTTCGGTTGCTTTCCTGCTTCTTGCTGTCTGCTGTCTGCTGTTTGCTGTGTCCTCGTCCTCCCCTGGTACGCTGCGCGCCGGAAACCACAGAATGTAACGAAAGGTAACACCGGGTGCTCGCTGCGGATCGATACCAGCGGATCGTCGAACTGATCGATGAGAACGGCAGCGTGCTGGTCTCCGACCTGGTCGCCGAGTTCGGTGTGTCCCGCATGACGATCAATCGCGATCTCGATCACCTGGCCGGAATCGGATCGTTGACGAGAGTGCACGGCGGGGCGATGTCGGCGGTGGAGACCGGCGACCCCCGGTCGCGGCACTGTCTCATGTGCGGCACGGAGACCGGGGGACGGACGGCAATGACCCTGTTCCACGAGGGCGGGACACAGTCACAAGCGTGCTGTCCTCACTGCGGTCTCATGCTCGTGTCCGAGCACGCAGATGTCACGGCAGCGCTCGCCCAAGACTTCATCGGTGGGCAGATGGTCAGCATCCGTGCAGCGACATTTCTGGTGGCGCCCGATGTCACTGTGTGTTGTGTTCCGACCGTCCTCTGCTTCGAGGAGCGGGACGATGCAGATCGATTCAGCCGGGGGTTCGGCGGGACGCTGATGACTTGGGAAGAGGCACAAGCCGACGTTCGTGATCACATGACACTGACGAAAGAGGGAACGGAAGTATGAGGACGACAAAGAGAAGGCAGCTCCTGTTACTTGTCACCGCGGCAGCACTGGCGGCAAGCGCCCTGACGGCATGCAGCAGCGACGAGGGGACCGGAGAGACCACGGCCACGACCACGACGACGACACCGGCGGAGACCACGATCACGACGCCAACGACGACGCACCCCCCGGCACCCGCGTCGACGACCACCGCTGGATCGGATTCGGGCAGTACCGGTGGAGCGACTCCGCCATCACCCGAAGATCTCAAGGGTGGCCTGTTCGTGAACCTGTCGACCGACGACATGGACACGGCGGCGATGGCGATCGGATTCGCCACCAAAGTCATGGCGAACACGGGGAAGCCGGCAACGATCTTCCTCAATGTCTACGGGGCCCGCCTCGCAGACATCAACATCCCCCAGAACGTGCACGTGTCCGGCAACACCTTGCAGGAGATGTTGGGGATGTTCATGGATGCCGGTGGAACGGTTCTCCTCTGCCCGGTCTGCATGAAGAACGTCGCCGGTCTCAATGAGGACGAGATACTGCCGGGGCTGATCATGGGCAAGCCTGAGTACGTGTACGCCGCGATGTTCGCCGAAGACGTCACGGTCCTCAGCTACGGCGGCCGCTAAACCGTGAACCGGATCCCGATCCTGTTCGTCGTCTTCGCTGTGGCCATGGGGACCGCGGCGTGCGGCGGCGAGTCGGAACCCGACGTCCCGACGACGGTGGCCACCGATCACACGGGTGGGCCGCAGATCGTCATCGAGGATCCCTGGTCCCGGTCGACGCCGAACGTCGAGCGCGGCACCGGCATCGTGTACATGACGTTGAGCAATCAGGGCGACACTCCCGATCGACTCGTTGCAGCGAAGACACCGATGGCGGCTGCGGTCGAACTCCACATCGACGAGGTCGATGCGAACGGCGTCATGCACATGCGAATGGTCGACGGAGGGGTGATCGACATCCTGCCGGGGGAGACCGTCCGGTTGGCGCCGGCTGGTCTTCATATCATGCTGATCGAACTGGTCGAGCCTCTCAAAGAGGGGACATCGTATCCACTGACCCTCAAGTTCGAGGGAGTCGGCGAGGTCACGCTCGATGTTCCCGTTGCATACGAGCAACCGGAACCGGGCAGCGTCGATGCGGTCGTCGTACCCGAGTCGTGAGCACGTGACCGAAGAAGAGCACCCTGGATGACACGCATCAAGGCATTGGTGCGGACCATCGCGATTGGAGCGGCGTTCACACTGATCGTGTCGGCTTGCTCGAGTAGCACAGGCGAGGAAGACGTCGATGCTCAACTCAGGGATGCCATCGAAGCGCATGGCCTTGCGGGGGATCCATCGATCGGACGGGACCTCCCGGATATCGAGGATCCCCTTGCCCAACTCGGTATGAAGCTCTTCTACACGAAGGGGTTGGGCGGACAGCAGGACAGCGCATGTGTGACGTGTCACCATCCCATGCTCGGTGGCGGTGACGGACTGCCTATGTCCATCGGTGTCGGTGCAGACGTTCCCGATCTTCTGGGACCGGGACGAACCCATCCCGGCGGTCCGCTGGTTCCGCGAAACGCTCCGACGACGTTCAATTCCGGCATGTGGGACGAGGTGATGTTCCACGACGGCCGCGTTGAGAGTCTCGGCAAGACCCCACTCCTGAACGGTGACGACGGCTACGGAATCCGAACACCAGACCGGCCCCTCGGTTACCCGGACGTCGATGCCGGACCGAATCTCCCCGCCGCACAGAGCATGTTCCCCGTTGTCTCCGAGGAGGAGATGAGGGGCTTCGACTTCGGTACTGAGATAGGCAATACGGGGGAGGCGCGCAACGGGCGCGTTCGGGATCTCCTGGCACAGATCATCGGCGGATACGGCGACGGCGAAGGGGTGCTGAACCCCAACGACTGGCCCGCCGAGTTCCGAGCGGCATTCGAACGCGACGCACCCGTCGACGAGCTGATCACCTACTCCAGCATCGCCACGGCCCTCGGAGAGTATGAGCGGTCCCAGGTGTTCGTCGACACTCCGTGGCGAGCCTACGTGGCGGGCGACGACGACGCGATGAGCGACGAAGCGAAACACGGGGCGATGCTGTTCTTCGGGGAGGCCAGATGCTCGACCTGCCATCTGGGTGACTTCTTCACCGATGAGGAGTTCCACGTCAACGCCATCCCGCAGATCGGCATCGGCAAGGACAGCGGGACATACGGCGACGACGACTGGGGTCGTTACCTGGAGACCGGCGCCGAGGAAGACCGATACGCGTTCCGCACGCCGACCCTGCTCAACGTCGAAGTGACGGGTCCTTACGGGCACGATGGCGCCTATCCAACGCTCGAAGGGATCGTACGTCATCATCTGAATCCTCAGAAGGCGGTCGGGGAGTACGACTTCGGGGCGGTCGATCCGTCGGTCCGCGTCGGTAACGCCGGGCGCTACACACAGGCGGCCCTGGAGCAACTCCAGGAGAATCGGAGCAACGGCGTCTACACGGTGAGAGACATCGATCTGAGCGACGATCAGATCGACCAGATCGTCGCATTCCTGCTCACACTGACGGATCCGTGTGTGAAGAGCCGCGACTGCCTGGCCCCGTGGATCGCGGATGAGTCGATCTCCGACCCGGACGGACTCCGCCTGGATGCTGTGGATGCAGCCGGTAACGATCTCTGATGACCTCATAGCCGAGTAGTGGAGTAGCCGAGTAGCTGAGTGACTTGGCGAAGCACACAGACTACGGAGTACGGACTACGGAATACGGACTACGGCTCAGGGCCCTTGCACTTCAAGGGTCCGTGTGCCTATCTTGCATCGACCCCGGCACTCGTCC
>JAOZMA010000175.1 GCA_029934555.1 Acidimicrobiia bacterium
CGCTGCAACACCGAACGGGGTCTCGAGGGTTACGTCGTAGTTGGGTTGACGAAAACGGTCGGTCTCGCTGGGCGTGAAAAACGCACGTCGGGGTATGCCGAAGATCGAATCCTTGTCTTCGAGTTCGGTGAAGACCCAATCGGTGAGCTGCTCCATCGTGATTGGCTGGAAACGGTCCGACATGAAGGGTCTCCTCTCGACTACAGGCGGGCGTGCAGGCGTGCTGCTTGCTCTCTGGCTTTGGCTCTGATCTCTTTCTCATCGACGCGAGTGGTTGTCCCGTTTGCGTAGACGACCTCGTCGTTCACTTTGACCTCGAGGGGGCGGATGCCCGCGGTGAACGCGATGTGCCACGGATCCATCGGGTCGTAGGACCACGTGACCTCGTCCTCACGAGCCTCAGGGACGAGGAGCCAGCCGTTCTCGAGCCACGACCACGCTGAGTCGGGGCTGGCCGTCACGTCTACGGAGCGCTGCATCGCATAGGCGAGACGGAACGACTCGATCATGTTCGCTCCGATCCCGTCCGTCCCCAGAGCGATGGGGTTATCGAATCTCGCAGGGTTGGCGTACCCGACGCCGTTGTTCAAGTTCGACCTGGGGTTGTGGAGGATCGTTCCCTTGAGATTGTGGTCGGATGGGAGATAGACACAGTGGCTGAGCAGCCACTTGTCATTCGTCAACCCTTCGAGACGCTGGGGAGCGTCCGTGTCGCCCGGACCTTCTGCAACGTGGATGTGGACGCCGACGCCGTACTCATCGGCGAGTGCCGCTGCACCTTCGAGTGACTCGTCTTCGCACGTGAAGGCCGCATGCACGGCGACGAGGCACCTGCCGCCCTGGTCCATGAACCGCCGGTTCTCCTCGAGTCCCCGCACGACGGCCTCGTGGCCGTGACGGTCGGAGACACCGTATCCAGTGACAACCCGGACACCGACCTCTTCGCATGCATCTGCGATGACCGAGAGCGATCCCTCGATGGCGTTCGGCGTCTCGTTGTGATCGATGATGGCGGTCGTGCCGGATTCGAGTGCTTCGAGTGCTCCCAGCTTCGCCGACCACTCGAGCATCTCGAGGTCGAGTGCCGCGTCGAGGCGCCACCAGACCTGTTCGAGGATCTCCTGGAAGTTCGTTGCGACCTTCGGTGGGGCAGGCATGCCCCGGGCGAGCTCGGAGTACAGATGGGTGTGGGCACAGACCAGGCCGGGTGTGACGTTGTTCATGTGGTGCTCCTCTGCTGGACGGGTTGGTGGACACCCATCGGGGTCCGGGTCCTTCGTATGCCGTCGACCTCGTAGAGGGCTGCGGCGATCGCTCCCGCAGTCGGTACGAGACCGATCTCGCCGACGCCCTTCACACCGTACGGTGACCGAGGCTGCGGGACCTCGATGATGATGGTCTCGACCTCCGGCATGTCCTTAGCCCTCAGAATCCCGAGGCTGCGCAGTGTGTGTTTCGTGGGTCGTGCAAGATCGTCGGTGGGGAACTCCTCCGTGAGGGCGTATCCGATGCCCATGTGCACGGCGCCTTCGATCTGGCCCTCGACGAGCCGCGGGTTCACCGCTCGACCGACGTCGTGGGCCGCGACCATCTTCTCGATCGCTCCGGTGTTCTCGTCGGCGATGGCCACTTGAGCGGCGTACCCGAATGCCGAGTGGATGATGGGATGCTCGAGGCCCTCCTCGAGTGCGTTCGTCCAGTCGACTCGGTACTCGCCGTAGTAGTCGACGCCGGGTTCGAGACCGTTCTCCCTCGCGACCCGACATGCATCGGCGACCCCGCCTGCCGCCATCACCGTTCCACGAGAGCCCGTCGTCTGGCCGGCCCCGAGCTCTCTCGTCGTGTCAACGATGACGCGGATTCGCTCGGAGTCGATGTCGAGTTCCTGAGCTGCGACCTGGAGCGCGACGTTGTGCACACCCTGCCCCATCTCGGTCCAACAGTGGCGAACCTCGACGGTTCCGTCTTCTTCGAAACGCACAACGGCCTTCGAGATCTCGAGGAAGCCGTTCCCAAGTCCGGAGTTCTTCAGAGCGATCCCGAGTCCGACCGCCTTGCCGTTTGCCTTCGCCGCGTCGTATGCGGGTTTGACGGCGTCGAGGCACTCGCGGATTCCGCGCGAGCCATCGTCCATGATCTGGCCGGGACCCCACTCGACACCGGGCTCGATGATGTTGCGGGAGCGCATCTCCCAGCCGTCGATGCCGACCTGTTCGGCGAGTCGGTCAACGATTCCCTCCATCGCGAACTGGGCCTGGTTGGCGCCGAAACCGCGGAACGCACCACAGACCGGGTTGTTCGTTCGAACGGCAACGGCATCAACATCGATGTTGTCGACGACGTACGGACCGCTCATATGACCGGCGGCTCGCTCGAGGACCTTCATTCCAACCGAGGCGTACGGGCCCGAGTCGCCGATCATCCTCGAGCGGAGCGCTGTCAGATGCCCGTTCGCGTCGCAGCCGGCCCACACTTCGATCTCGATCGGATGACGCTTGGCGTGCATGCGGAACGACTGCTCGCGAGTGAGCGTGCACGTGACGGGTCGGCGAAGAAGGAATGCGGCCAGCGCCGTCTGCCCCTGGTTCGACATGTCCTCTTTGCCCCCGAAGGCGCCGCCGTTTGAGACGAGCTCAACGGTGATGGATTCTTCATCGACGTCGAGGATCGCCGCGATCTGAGCACGGTCGTCCCAGACACCCTGGCTGCCCGAGTACACATGCAGGCCGCCATCGTCGGTGGGGACGGCGAGCGTTGACTCCGGCTCGAGGAACGCATGCTCGACCCGCTGAGTACGGAACGTTTCGTGCACCGTGTAAGCGGCGGATGCGAGCGCCGCGTCGACGTCTCCGCGGCTGTAGGCCGAGCGAGACAGCACATTGCCTTCGAGCTCCCACACAGCGTCCTCGTCGGATGCGAGGGCGGAGTGCGGGTCGGCGAAGGGTTCGAGCACGTCGTACTCGACCTCAACGAGATCGGCGGCGGCGCGAGCGATCGCTTTCGACTCGGCCACGACGATCGCCAGGACGTCGCCGTAGTACGAGGTCCTGCCACCTTCAGGGATGAACACCGGCCAATCCTGGTAGATGATCCCCACGTGGATCCGACCGGGAACGTCCGCGCCGGTGAACACCGCGACCACTCCCTCAACGGCCTCCGCCGCCGAAGTGTCGATGCTGATCACGTCGGCTCGCGCATGGTCGGTGAGACGAAGAGCACCCTGGAGCAGACCCTCCGGCCTGATGTCGTCCACGTAGCCACGGTCACCGAGCGCCAACTCGACGCTCTCGTACTTCGCACCCGAATCCCCGATCCCGGTCGGCGCTCTCGGGGGAGTCACGTCACCCGCCACGAGGAGATCGATCGCCTCGAATATCTTCGTGTAGCCGGTACAGCGGCACAGGTGCGCTCCGAGGCGGCCCTTGACCGTCTTCTCGTCGAGGTCGCTGCCCTTCTGATCGATGAGGGATTTGGTGCGCACGAGGATCCCCGGTGTACAGAACCCGCACTGGAGAGCGCCGGTCGAGGCGAACGCATCGGCGAGCCGCGTTCGCTCCTCAACTTCGAATCCTTCGAGTGTCGTGACGGTCTTTCCCTCGGCCTTCTCCATCGAGACGAGACAGCTCTGGATCGCCTTGCCATCGAGAAGGACGGTGCATGCCCCGCACTGCCCGGACGGCGAGCAGCCGTCCTTCGGGGATGTGATGCCGAGCTCTTCACGCAACGCCGTCAGGAGGTTCGGGTGATCGCCGGAAACCTCGACGGAGGCTCCGTTGACGGTGAATGAAGTGGTTTCCATCGTCGATCCTCCTGGATAATGCTCTACCGTATCATCCTCGTTCCGTTGACATTTTGTCAACTCGGAGTCCTGGGAGGAAGCCATCTGACGGGCCGCTAGGGTGATGGCACCCCGACATGGGAGAGGTTGTGGCCGATTATCGCGCTGAGTTCATGGTCGAGCCGTTCATCGAGGGTTCGCTCGGACCCCCTGTTCTCGCCGCCATCGATGCGGTGACCGAGCACGGTTTCGAGCCACAGGTCGGGGCATTCGGAACCACCATCACCGGCGATGCCGACACCGTCATCGGTGCCCTCAGTGACATGCTGAAGGCGGCGATGGATGCGGGAGCGACCCGTGTGACCGTCCAGGTCGACCA
This sequence comes from Acidimicrobiia bacterium, assembly GCA_029934555.1. GTDB lineage: Bacteria > Actinomycetota > Acidimicrobiia > Spongiisociales > UBA5794 > JAHEEL01. The sequence goes on from JAOZMA010000175.1 coordinate 4,158, forward strand.
GGATCCGGCGTCTTGAGCATCGATCACCCCGTCACGGAAGCCGCCCGTCCCGCGATCGAAGCCACAGGGGCCACGATCGTCGACCCATCCGATGCGGGAGCGCTCGACGTCCCGATCGTGTGGGAGGATGAGATTGTGGCTTTCGTACGAATCGGGTCGCTTGCCGACGCGCTGGGGAACCTCGTCTCCCGGATCGAGGAAGAGCTTGGAGGATCACTTCCCGACCTCGATCGAACCGGGAAGCAGGTCGCGGTCCGACTCCTCGATGAACGAGGGGCCTTCCTTCTCCGTCGTTCCATCGAAGACATCGCGGACATGATGGGTGTGAGCCGGATCACGATCTACAACTATCTGAATGCGATCCGCACGTGACAGTATGGAACGCCTCTCGTCTCGTCCGAGTTGACATTTCGTTAACCAATCGACAATCATCGAACCGACGGCTTCGTTGGAAGGTCAAGGGGATTATCAGGTGAACGCGCGATGAGCATCAACCTCAATGCCAAACAACGCCGTTGGCTCGCCTACAGCATCCCCGTTCTCGCCGTCTTCGCCGCCCTCATCTTCGGGGCGATCATGCTCGTTCTGCTCGGGGCCAACCCGATCGAGGGTTACAGCGAGATGTTCGTGGGCGCCTTCGGTTCCGGCGACGCTCTGATCGCAACGATTCTCAAAGCCACGCCGCTGTTGTTCGTCGGAACCGGCATCGTCATCGCATTCCGGGCGGGCGTCATCAACATCGGCGCCGAGGGCCAGATGGTGCTGGGAGGCCTCTTCGCAGCGATCGCGGCTCTCTATCTGCCGGAGATGCCCGCGATCATCATGGTCCCCCTCGTGCTCCTTGCCGGCGTTATCGGTGGCGCATTCTGGGGTTGGATCCCCGGCGCCTTGAAGGCGTACTACCGGGTCAACGAGATCCTCAGCACGATCATGCTGAACATCGTGGCCGTGCAGTTGATGGCGTATCTGCTCCGTGGCCCACTCATCGACCCTGCCGAGATCGAGCGCGGAACCCGCATCCCGCAGACGGCCCGGCTCGCTGAAT
>JAOZMA010000176.1:0-2189 GCA_029934555.1 Acidimicrobiia bacterium
ACCGACTACTTCTCACATGTCTTGCATGTGAGAAAGGCCGTGCACCCGCCGTCGAACGGCGACATCCGGCGCGTCCCGGGACGTTGACTCCGGTCGGGCTGTCCCGCATCACCCGGGACGGGTCGCTTAGGGCTGCTTCCTTCCGGATCTGACCCGATTCACGATGTCCCGCCGTTGCAGGACCCGACTTTCAACACCAACAGACCCCGGCGCTAGTCCCAAATGCCGACCACTCTCGGGCGGGGATTCAGCCTCGCATGAAGAGGGTTTCGAGTTCAGGGCACCCCTAGCGCCCCGCCTAGCACGGTGATGCAATGGTAGTGGCGGGTCGAAGTTGACCGTCAGGAGACTCGGTCGGCGATGAAGCGATCCATGTGCGCCCGCTCTTCTTCGCCATCCCTTGTAGGAGCTCCGGCGAATCCGTGCGCCCCTCCCGGAGTGACCGAGAGTTCGGCGGTATTGCCGGCGGCCGTCCATCGTGCGGCAAACAGCAACGTGTCGTCGAGGAGAGGATCGAGCGTCCCGACCGCGAAGTATGCGGGCGGCATGTTCGTCAGGTCGGCGTACATCGGGGAGACGTCGGGGTCGGTGAGGTCTGCCCCATCTGCATACATTTCCGCGAACCATCGGCAGAGAGCGGTGTCCATGACCAGCATGCGGTCACCCCAGTTGCGGGCGCTCGGTGTGAGGGAGAGATCGAAGAAGCCGTATGTGAGATTCGCTCCTGCGAAGCCCGTGTAGCCGTGTCGGTCCCTCATCCTCAACATGGCGGTGGCCGCAAGGTGAGCTCCCGCCGAGGATCCGCCGACGACGATTCGATCCGTGCCGAAATCGGAGGAAGCATTCTCGATGATCCACTGTGCTGCGGCCTCTGCCTCATCGGCAGGTGCCGGGTAGGGATGCTCGGGGGCGAGTCGGTAGTCGACGGAAACGACGGCGACCTCGGCTCGCTTGGCTATCTCTTCGAGACGTCCGTCCTGGTAGTCGGCGGCCCCCATAGCCCAACCTCCCCCGTGGAAGTGGAGGTAGATGCCGTTGACGGTCTCCGGTGTGAAGACCCTGATGCCAAGAGGCCCGGCCGGTCCAGGGATGACCCTGTTCACTCCGTTCCCAGAACGGATGATCGGTCCGAACAACCCCCGACCCTTCAGACGGGCTTCTCGTAGAGCTTCGATCCCGACTTCGATCGGATTCGGGAGATTCTCCGACAACCGCTCGATCTGCGCATTGAGAGCAACGGTCTCAGGATCAACAGCAGAGGGATCAAACAAACCAGAATCAATACGCATGAATGGATGCCCCAACGGATTGCCTACTCAGTACTCGATACTCAGTACCCAGTACACCGGCGAAGCCGGTCAACCGCGGAGGGGGAGGGATTCGAACCCTCGAAGCGTTTCCACTTACACGCTTTCCAGGCGTGCGCACTAGGCCAGACTATGCGACCCCTCCGTAGGATGGGGATTGTAGAAGCGAAAGGTCATGTATTGGATTGGGACACAGCGATGGGCGAAGCACTCTACGAGGCTTCACTGGCCCCTGATCACAGAGACATCCCGGTAGGTGCCGTTCTGCTCGACGGCGACGGAAACGTGGTCGCACGCGACCACAATCGGCGGGAAGAACGAGGCGACGCAACGGCACATGCCGAGATGCTCGTCCTCTCCGAACGTTCACGAGATCTGAGGGACTGGCACCTTGACGGTCACACGTTGGTCGTCACACTCGAACCGTGCGCGATGTGCGCCATGGCGGCGGTGTGGTCGCGTGTCGAGCGGATCGTCTACGCGGCGTCAGACCCGAAAGCCGGAGCCGTGTGGAGCCTGTTCAATATCCCTCAGGACGAACGTCTGAACCACCGATGCGAAGTCGTCGCCGGCATCAGGGAGCCTGAAGCGGCCGCACAGCTGAGAGAGTTCTTCGCCAACCACCGCTAAGCCAACTGCCCCAAGACGTCGGTACACTTCCCATCGCCTGACCCACAGCTGAGTATCGGGTGTACCGAGTACCGACTACCGAGTACCGACTACACCCGGCGAAGCCGGGTCACGGAGGGGTGACAGAGCGGACGAATGTGACGGTCTCGAAAACCGTTGGGCCGGATTCCGGTCCCGTGGGTTCAAATCCCACCCCCTCCGCCAGATCCGAATGCTCCGCATCCGGATGTATTCCGTATTCCGTATCCCGTA
>JAOZMA010000176.1:2289-5185 GCA_029934555.1 Acidimicrobiia bacterium
GGCGCAGCCGGGCCGTCGGAGGGGGTCAAGGGCTTCACCTGACTACCGACGGTCCCCGAGCATTACTACCTGTCCGTTAGCCTCACTGCGATGCCAGGATCACGCATATTCCGCTTCGGAGCTGCACTCGTCGCCAGCGCCCTTGTTGCGGCGGCGTGTGCCTCTACGCCTGAGCCCGCAGCGACCACGACGACGCTCGGTACCACGACAACGACAACGACCACGATCCCTCCGACGACAACTTCGACCACCGAAGCTCGCATCGGCAACCCTTACGGCGGTGTCGCCATCATCGCCGACGAACAGGAACCGCCGACTCTCAACCCGTTCGCACCCGGCGGCGACAACTTCATCGTCTCGATCGTCGGCCAGACCTACTTCACCGGTGTCTACGAGATCGACGGCCGCACACTCGAGTTGGTCCCGGAGGTCGTGACGGAGCTCCCGACGGCGGCGAACGGGCGTGTTGTGGTCAACGAGGATGGGACGATGACCGTCCGGTACACGATTCGGGACGAAGCGGTGTGGGACGACGGGGTTCCGATATCGGGCGACGACTTCGCATTCACACTCGAGACGCTCCAGAACCCCGAGGTGAATGCGGGTTACAAGGTTGATGATGTATACGACTCGATCGAAGCGTTCGAGTCTGGCCCGAAGACGTTCTCGTTCACAATGGGCGAGCCATCGATTCTCTATGAGCAACTCTTCAGGATTCTCATTCCGAAGCACGCCGTCGAGGACTCAGACTTCCTCGTCGATTGGAATGACAAGATGTGGCCGTCCGGTGGCCCATTCATCTTCACCTCGTGGGACAAGTCCGACAAGATCACCGTCGAACGGAACGACAACTACTGGAAAAAGGATTCCAAGACGGGCCAGCAACTCCCGTATCTCGACACCGTCGAGTTCCGCTTCTTACCCGAGGCAGGGGAGATCGTTCGAGCATTCAAAGAGCGCGAGGTCGATGTTATCGATCCGCCCCCGTTCCCCGAGATCATCGACCAGTTGGCTGCCCTCGAGTCGGAAGGCGCTCGCGTCGACCTTCCGATCGGTCCGGTGTGGGAGCACATCAACTTCCAGTTCGGTCTCGGACGATTCGAAATGAACAAGAGCAGTCTGAACAGCAATCTCGACTATCGAAGAGCCGTCGCCTATCTGATCGACAGGGACGCCATCGCCCGCGCCGTCAGTGACTACACGAGTGCGCTGCCCTCGTACGTCGACGCCTTCTCCCCGGCCCTCTCACACCAGGCATGGGACCGCTATCCGTACGACCCCGACAAGGCGCGAGAACTGCTCAAGAGGATCAAGGAAGAGGAGCACATCGAGACGATCACGGCCGTCTACAACACGACCAGTAATGGGGATGTTCGGATACGGGTTGCCGAAGCGCTCGTTCCGATGTTCGAGGCTGTCGGCATCGACTACCAAATCGAACTCCAAGACTCGCAACTCTTCTTCGGCGAGGTGCTCGACAACGGGACATGGGATATCGGGGAGTGGGCGTGGGTGGGGACGCCGGGTCTGGCCAACCTTGTCGCCATCCATGACGTCTTCGATCCCGATGCGCCACCACCCGACGGATCGAACTACTACCGGTGGGGAACCGAGGGCTCGTCGGTACGCAACGAGCAGACCGAGCGATTCGCCGAAGTCCATGATCTGATGAACGAGACCGTCGACGTTGACGAACTCGAGGACCTCATCGCTGAGGCGGAGGACATCCTCGCCGATCAGATGGTGATCCTGCCGCTGTTCTCGCAACTGATCGTCGGTGCCGTCTGGGAGGACGAGATCACCAACTTCGTGATGAATCCCAGCCAGGCAGCACACACCTGGAACATCGAAGAGTGGTACCGGGCCGACATCTGATCAGCTCTCTTGAACCCCAACTGCTCATGTGACATGGTGGAGGTCGAATCAATGAAGCAGTGGACTAAGTGGGGTTAGTCCGATACGGTGGAGGTATGGAAGTGACCGTCAACGTGCACGAAGCGAAGACGCATCTCTCCCGGATTCTCGACGAGGTCCGGGCCGGTCGTACCTACGTACTTGCGAAGAACGGTGAGCCATACGCACGGCTTGTACCGATTCTGCCTCCCACGGAACGCGAACTTGGCTTCCTCGAAGGCAGTGTTCCAGACTCGTTCTTTGATCCATTGCCCGACGAGGACCTGTGGGGGTGAAGGTCCTGATCGACACGCACGTGCTTCTGTGGGCACTCATGGAACCGGAACGGTTGTCACCGGCGGCGACCGAAATCCTGTCTGAGCCGTCGACCGTGCTGATCGTCTCCAGCGCATCGGCCTGGGAGATAGCAACGAAGCACCGACTAGGACGACTGGATGGAGCCGAACCGGTCGTCCACGGGTATCACTCCTTCCTTGAAAGGCTCGGGGCCGAGGAACTCCCGATCCGGGCCGATCACGCGATCCTCGCCGGATCATTGGATGGGGAACATCGCGATCCGTTCGATCGGATGCTCGCCGCCCAGGCGTTGATCGAGATGATTACGATCGTGACGGGAGACGACGCTATCTCCAGCCTTGGCGCACCAACCGTCTGGTAGGCCAACGGAGCGGCAACAGCGAGCGTCCTGATAACCTTGTCCGAACTGGAGAGGTGGCCGAGCGGCCGAAGGCGCTCGCCTGCTAAGCGAGTAGGGGGTGCAAGCTCCCTCGAGGGTTCAAATCCCTCCCTCTCCGCGCATAACCCGAACGCTTCGCGTTCGGGTGTATTGAGAGGTCGAGCGGATAGGGCGCGGTGCCCTTCCTCCCCCTCAGCCTGGATCCGCGGTTTCTGGCCTGGTTCAATGGTGGAATCTCATGGTGTGGCAAGGATTCGACGTGTTGTCGGTGTCCACGATTCAGGTGAAGGTGCGAGCGGGGCTCTC
>JAOZMA010000177.1:0-2591 GCA_029934555.1 Acidimicrobiia bacterium
TCCGAATCGTCCGTCGACAGAGCACCAGGGAGAACAACGATGGCACCGACAACCACGGCAGCGGCCACCGCGAGGCCTCCGATCGGCGCCAACCAACGCTGCCATCGAGAAGGAGCGGCGACAACAGGGGCTGGAGAGTCGTCGAGATAGAGCTGCTGCCGGAGTGCTGCATGCAACGTTGACCGCTCTTCCGCCGTCATCGCCGTCACGGGCGACGCGTCGAGCATGGAGATCACGCTCATCTGCGCCTCATACTCGGAGCGAAGGGCGGGATCGCTCTCGATCTGGGAGAGAAGTGAGCGCTCCTCGGTCGGGGAGAGCTGTCCGCCGAGCAGGTCGACGATGAGTTCTTGGTTACGGTTGTTCATGATTCATCACTTTGATGCTCTGACCCCGGCGCGAAGTTCCCGAGATCTTTGGCAAGCTGCCTTCTCGCTCGGAACACGCGGCTCTTCACTGTTCCGATCGGCACTTCGAGGGTATCCGCGGCTCCCTCTAGCGACATGCCATCGAGGTCGACGAGTACGACGGCAGCCCGGAACTCGGGCGTGAGTCCGACGAGAGCGGTCTCGATGTCGGGACGCAACTCGACGGCGTTGAACTCGTCGCCGCTGCGAGGATCAGACGGGTCGAGGTACTCCGGCATCGACTCCGTGCGCTTGCGCTGTTGCCGTCTGAGATGGTCATAACAAGTGTTCACGGTCACGCGGTAGAGCCAGGTACTGAAGGCAGCCTGTTCCTTGTAGCGGTCTGCTTTGCGGAACACGGTGAGGAACGTGTCTTGAGTAGCGTCAAGAGCCGCGTCCCTATCCCTCATCATGCGGAGGCAGATTGCGAAGACACGATCCTCGTGAGCGCGCATGAGTTCGTCGAAGGCAGATACGTCGCCTTCGAGGTAGCGGCGGATCAAGGCGCGGTCTTCCGGGGAACGAGAGGTCATCGTCCCTGATTCTGGTCCTGTCGACGAACGGAGGCGAAATAGTCCGTCAAGGAAGGAGTCGAATCTCCGCGATGGAGGATCCGTAAGAGCCGTCGGCGCGCTGCGGGAGCGACGTGATCCAGACGAGCCAGAACCCCTGCTCTCTGTGAGCTACGTCAAGCCGAGTCGTCCCTGTGAGGATCTGGGCTTCGCCGATGTGATCCCAATCTCGAGGAGCCTCGGGAAGCGTCGAACTCCACGAAACGGTGAAACGCGTATCGGACGTCCCTGTTATCTCGATGGCGCCGATCGGAGAGGGAGGTTCGAGAACGATCCCAACGCCATCTTTCGTCTCGTCGAGAGGGGACGGATATGGTTCGGTCTCCCACTTGGTGGACATCTTGCCGTCCACGACAGAGGAGAGGGTCTCGTCGTTCTCGATACCGTCACCGAACGGGTCATAGACCGTGACCACGGCAGGAATGGAGGTCTCGTCCGGTGCCTCCGTCTCCGGGGAGGTGTTCGAAGGGGTTGCCTGCTCCTGCTCGGCGGGTGCGGCCGGATAGAGGAAGGGAGAGTCAGGATCGACGTCGATCGAGAGTCCGAGAATGGAGAGAGCGAGGACTGCAGCGACAACGAAGGCGAAGAGGACGAGGGGCTTGAGAGACCAGGGCCGGTCGACATCGAGCTGTGGGTGTAACGACGAGGCGCTCAGAGCCTCTGCGAGGCCAGTCGCGTCGAGGGTCCCGGCCTCGGCCGCTCCAAGGGCGTCGTCCACGGATGCGGGTATGCCCTCGGCGACGTGCGAGGGGAGAATCGCCGGGTTGTCACTTCCCGTGATCGCCGTGCGCAGCGTTGCAGCGAGAGCAGACGTGTCAGCGACTCGAGTGGTCGTGAGGGGAATCCGCCCGAAGCTTGCAAGGCGGGCAGGATGTGCGGCCGAGAAGTGGATCGCCCTCGGATCGATCGCCCCGTGGATGCCGCCGTTCGCATGGAACGCTGCCAAACCGGCGGCGAGACCCGAAGCGTTCGTGAGGTACTCAGCGATGGGGAGCGTCTCGCCCGCCTTGAGGCGATCGGCGATGGTCACGGCACCATCCCACTCTGCGACAGCGAATGCCGAACCGTCGACCTCTCCAGCCGCGTAGATCCTCTGAACGTGGGGGTGAGTGGTCGTCGCTGCTGCTCGAACTGGAGCGAGGAACGCAGCGATACGGTCGGCGTCCGCTTCGGGTCCGGGGAATCTGATCAAGACGGGGCGTTCGAGATGCTCATCAGTTGCAAGCCACTCTTCGATGTCACCGTCTGCCCCGAGGCGGACGTTCATCCGGTACCGATCAGGGATACGAGGGGGCATCGTTCAACCCCGACGAAGAAGGAAGAGCGACTCCGGGAGGGTGACGAAGCCCTCGGACTCATACAGCGCTACAGCAGCAGTGTTGTCGATCTGTGTGTTGAGCATCATCGCTCGACTCCCGGCCGACTGCGCAGTTCGGGCAGCAGCGCGAATCAGCGACCGACCCATCTGGTGACCTTGCCAGTCGGGATGAACAGCGAGCCTCTGTAGATACGACATGGCGTGACCGAAACCGACGATGGCGAAACCGACCGGAACGCCGTCCGGCCCTCGAATGAGGAGAGACCTCGTTTTCGTTGTCGCTGCGATGGCCTC
>JAOZMA010000177.1:2691-5182 GCA_029934555.1 Acidimicrobiia bacterium
GACCCGCCGCGAACGAGGCGCAGCGCCGCATCGGGAGTGAGGTCGTTCCAGCGTCGGGCGTCGGCCCGTGCCCAACCTCTCCTAAATCTGATCGGTTGTGGCCAGGTGCCGCGTTGGAGCACCGGGAGCGGACGCTCGGCCAATGGCATGACACCTCCCTGCCGCTGGACCCGGTCAGCGTACCGTTGGTGAGAGGTCACGCAGTCGAGTCCGTGGCTGCGATGAGGAAGATCTCGCGATGTGCAAAAGAGCACTCAATCATGGGACCATGTGGAGATGAGGTCAGTACTGGTCACCCATCCGTCAAGTATGGATCACGTTTCTCTCAACGAACATCCGGAACGGCCGGAGCGGGTCACCGCTGCGATCGAGGGCGTCCTGGAGAGTGATCTCGAGATTGTGAGCGTTGAAGCCCGAGCCGCGACGAGAGAAGAGCTTCTCGCGGTGCACGACGCATCGTTCCTCGATCAGTTGCAGGAGTTCTGTGCGACCGGTGGTGGTGCGATCGATGCAGATACCTACGCCGTCGAGAGATCGTGGGATGCTGCACGATTCGCTGCAGGAGCAGGACTCACTGCGATCGAGGCGATCCAAAGAGGAGACGCCGACGTGGGTTTCTCCGTGGTTCGGCCGCCGGGTCACCACGCCGAGATCGACCGAACGATGGGCTTCTGCTTGATCAACAACATCGCCGTGTCTGCAGCGGCCCTCGTGAGCGGAGGGGAACGGGTGGCCATCGTCGATTGGGATGTTCATCATGGGAACGGAACCCAAGAGATGTTCTTCCGTTCACCGGATGTGCTCTACGTCTCACTGCACCACTCCCCGTTCTACCCGGGGACGGGCCGAGTTCAGGACGTGGGGAGGGGTCTGGGAGTCGGAGCGACAGTGAACATCCCACTCCCCGGAGGCGTCGGTGGGGTCGCGTACCGCCGGGCCTTCTCGAGAATCGTTCTCCCCATCCTCGATCAGTTCGATCCCGATTGGCTGCTCGTCAGCGCCGGCTACGACGGGCACATCGCGGACCCGCTCGGCGGGATGGCCCTTGTGGCTGATGACTACGGAGCGATGGCGGCGGCACTCGGTGAAGCGATGCAGCGCAAGAACACGGTGTTCTACCTCGAAGGAGGCTACGACCTTGGAGCGATCCGCGAGTCGGTGACGGCGACTCTCAACGGATACGCTTCCGGTCTGCCGCTTCTCAACCCTCCCGACGGTGGCGATCAAACGACCGATAGTGCGGTTGAGGTGTTTTCCCTGTTCTGGGATCTCGATTAAGGGGCGCGGTCGGAGAGCCGATACATCCGAGAACCATCCTCGGGCCTAAGGAGCCGCCGTGACCGACCCATTGCCGTCTCTCGACGGACTACTCGAGAAGTTGACAACGGTCGGTGGATCCGATCTACACCTCAAGGTCGGCTCGCCGCCGGCGTTCCGGATAGACGGCGTGGTACACCGATCCGATCTCCCTTCGATCTCTCCGGCCGACACACAGCTTTACATCGATGAGATCATCACAGAGAGAGCAAGAGCGGCACTCGACTCCTCCGGTGAAGCTGACTTCGCGATCGGCCGTTCCGGACTGGGTCGCTTCCGGGTCAGCGTCTTCCGTCAACGCGGATCGCTGACGTTGGTTCTGCGAACCGTCGGGACCGTCAACGGGGGTTTCGATGCTCTCGGCCTCCCTACCGTTATCGAGCGCCTAGCCGACGAACGGCCGGGTCTGCTGCTGATCACGGGACCATCGGGCTCCGGCCGAACCACAACCGCCGCATCTGTGGTCGAGTACGTCAACGCCACGCGCAAGGGAAGCATCGTCACGATCGAGGATCCGATCGAGAATCTGTTCCCCGACAACCAGTCGCTGGTCTCGCAACGTGAGGTTGGAATCGACACGGCGTCGTTCGCTTCGGGTCTTCAGACCGCCATGCGCAACGACACCGACGTGGTCTTCGTCGGGGAGCTTCCTGATCGAGAGACGGTGGCCGCTGCCCTACGCGCTTCGGAGACCGGCCATCTCGTCATTGCGATTCTCCCAACGTTCGATGGTCTCGAGACGATCAACAGGATCGTTGAATCCTTCGAGCCATACCAGCGACAGCAGGTGCGGCAGATCCTGTCGACGACGCTGAAGGGCGTTGTCAGCCAACAACTCATTCCTCGGGCCGATGCCAACGGCCGGGCGCCTGCCGTTGAAGTGCTGGTGAACACCGAACGGGTTGCCGAGAAACTCAAAGATGAGGAGACCACGGCATCGATAACGGTGGATATCGCCGAGGGAGAGTTCTTCGGGATGCGCAGCTACGACCAGGCGATCCTCGCCCTCTACGAAGCGGGAGATGTGTCGTTCGAAGACGCGCTGTCTCATGCGACGTCAACAACAGATTTCAAGGTGGCTGCCCAGACGCGCGGAGCGATGAGTGTGAGCTGAGAGCTGACAGCGGACAGCGGACAGCGGACAGCGGACAGCGGACAGCGGACAGCGGACAGC
>JAOZMA010000178.1:0-2188 GCA_029934555.1 Acidimicrobiia bacterium
TTTCCGCGAACTGAACCCGTCCCACCGGCCAGAGGACGGGGGGACGCGGAGCGCCAGCGACTGGGTGCCATCGCAGCCTCCTACGGTCGGAACTCCGCGACGATGGCTCGCGCTTCGGCCATGCGGCCGGCGTCTACCCAGATCTCGACCTCAGCGAGACCGCCGACGGTGACGGGGTACGGACCCGACGACTCGCCCCGGGTGTGGACCTCGATGCCCTCGCCGCGCAGCTGCGCGACCAGGAGGTTCGCTTCGTTGGGATCCCCGATCCGCACGAGCGGTTCCAGGTGATCGGCGCTGTGTTCGTCTCGATGGCGACTGTTCACGGTCCGATTGTGGCATGTCCCGTTGACCGGTGTACCGAATTCCTCCGCCACGGTACGCTTCGTGTGTGGAGAGACGGATCTTCGGTATCGAGAATGAGTACGGGGTCACCTGCACGCTGCACGGACAGCGGCGCCTGTCTCCGGACGAGGTCGCGCGCTACTTGTTCCGGCGGGTCGTGTCATGGGGCCGCTCTTCGAACGTGTTCCTCGAAAATGGTGCACGCCTCTATCTCGACGTCGGGAGCCATCCCGAGTACGCGACACCCGAGTGCGACTCACTGTCAGACCTCATCGCTCACGACAAGGCAGGGGAGCGGATCCTGGAGGGCCTCGTCGAGTCGGCGGAGGAACGGCTGATCGATGAAGGCATTCGCGGCGACATCTACCTCTTCAAGAACAACACGGATTCTGCCGGCAACTCGTACGGCTGCCATGAGAACTACCTCGTGGGACGTCAGGACGATTTCCAGCGGACCATCGACACGCTGATACCGTTCTTCATCACTCGCCAGATCTTCGCTGGAGCCGGCAAAGTGCTCGAGACGGCGCAGGGGACCGTGTACTCGATGGCTCAACGCGCCGAGCACATCTGGGAGGGAAGTTCGTCAGCGACGACGCGAAGCCGGCCCATCATCAACACCAGAGATGAGCCGCACTCCGACGCCGAGCTCTACCGCAGGCTCCACGTGATCGCCGGCGACTCGAACATGTCGGAGTACGTGACGTACGCGAAGGTTGGGACCACCGCGGCACTGCTCCAGATGTTGGAGGACGACGTGGTGTTGCGAGACATGACGCTCGAGAACCCGATTCGGGCCATCCGCGAGATCGCCCGCGACAGAACGTGCAGAATGCCGGTCCGCCTCGCGAACGGCCGGGAGCTCTCGGCCCTGGACATGCAGTGGGAGTACCTCGACCGCACGCTGCGATACGCACGAACGCGAGGTTTCCCGCCGGAGGTCGACCGGGCCATCGGCATGTGGGAGCATCTACTCACGGGCCTCGAGAAGGACCCGATGACGCTGTCACGCGAGGTGGACTGGGTGGCGAAGCTCCAGCTTCTGGAACGATACGGAGCAAGACACGATCTTCCCCTCTCGTCTCCGAGGATGGCGCTCATCGATCTCGCCTACCACGATGTGAACCGCGAGCGAGGCCTCTACTACATCCTCGAACGGCGTGGTTTGATGGATCGGGTGGTCACAGACAGCCAGATCGAGGCGGCGATGACCGCGCCTCCTTCGACGACTCGAGCGCGCCTGCGCGGGGAGTTCATCAAAGCCGCGAAACTCAAGAAACGCGATTTCACTGTGGATTGGGTCCATCTGAAGCTCAACGATCAGGCCCAACGGACGATCGTTTGCAAGGATCCGTTCCGAGCGGTCGACGAAAGGGTCGAAAAGCTGATCGCCTCGTTGTAGCGTCGTGGTGATGCAGAAAGTCATTGAGCGGATTCTCAACCTGTTGGCCTATCTCCTTACGGCGGAGCACCCTGTCACGGCTGATGAGATCAGGAACACGGTCGCCGGCTACGACCGCGACAACGACTCGGCGTTTCACAGATCATTCGAACGCGACAAGGACCTGTTGCGGCGTCTCGGGATCCCGATCGAGAGGGAAGCGACCGACGTCTTCGAGGTCGAGTTCGGCTACGTCGTACACGATGATCATTACGCCCTCCACGATCCGGACCTCACGGACGAAGAACGGGCCGCCCTCTCCCTCGCCGTGCAGGCAGTGGGCTTCGGCGGACGACCGTCGGGACAGGAAGCACTCATGAAGCTCGGCGGTATCGTCGGCAGCCTTGAGGGGACCCAACTGGGAGCAGACCTCGGCGAGCGTGCGGACACAGTGGCAGAGGC
>JAOZMA010000178.1:2198-5149 GCA_029934555.1 Acidimicrobiia bacterium
GTCGAACGATCCGTCCCTACGGAATCGTTCACCGCCGCGGCCATTGGTACCTCGTCGGCTCAGGCGGAGATGACGACGAGGCGAGGGTGTATCGGCTCGACCGCGCATCGGATCTCGTGTCTGGCGATCGCCCGGGAGCGTTCCTCCCACCTGTCGATCTCGATCCGGCAAACGAAGTACTCCACCATCCGTGGGACGCCGGAGACGGGGCAGACATCGCGACCGTCGTTTTCGATGAAGAAGTCGCGTGGATCGCAGAACGCGAACTCGGGTCGCGGGCCACGATCACCCGCCGCGAGGACGGTTCGATCGAGGCGGAGATGGAAGTCGCCGCACCCGAAGCGTTCCTCGGTTGGCTTGTCGGGTTCGAAGATCAGGCGGAGCTCATCGCACCCCAGAATCTGAGACGGCGTTTCGTGTCCTACGTGGAGGCAGGATGACGAACTCGCCGAAGACGACAGGCCGGATCAATCGTTTGCTTGCGATGCTGCCCTGGGTGATCGGGAACCCCGGCGTGTCGGTCGACGAAGTGTGCAACCGGTTCGATTACAAGCGGTCAGATCTCATCAGGGATCTCAATACGGTTTTCGTGTGTGGCCTTCCCGGCTACGGCCCGGGCGACCTGATGGACGCCTCGATAGACGACGATGAGATCATCGTCGAGATGGCCGACTACTTCGCCCGCCCGCTGCGTCTCACGGCTCCCCAGGCGCTCGGTGTGCTCGCATCAGGCAAAGCTGTGCAGTCCGCGGGGTCAGGAGGCGACGCGCTCGATCGAGCGATCGTGAAGCTCGAGAGGACGCTCCTGCCCGAAGGAGCGGAGTCGGTTGTTGTCGATATCCCGGAGCCGCGACTCGTCGGAGAGCTTCGTGACGCCGCTATCGAGGGTTCTGTGATGGAGATCGATCACACGTCCATCGCTTCAGGTGAGGCGAGAATCCGGGACATCGAACCGTGGGCGGTTTTCACCACCCTTGGGAACTGGTACGTCTCCGCGTTCTGCCGGAGCGCCGACGCGGAACGGGTGTTTCGCATCGATCGCATCCGCAGCGCCACGCCGACCGGGAGCCGTTTCACGCCGAACCCGACTCCTCACGAGGCCACCATCCGCTACACCCCGGGGGACGATGACGTGCACGTCACCATTCGCCTGACGGGAGATGCTCGATGGGTTGCCGAGTACTACCCGGTCGATGTGGTCGACGACGGATCTGATTCGATGACCATCAGGATGAGTGTCGGGGACGCCGCCGTTGCAGCTCGCCTGATGATCCGACTGGGTGAGAACGCTGAGATCGTCGAGGGATCTGAAGCCGCGATCGCGACAGCAGATCTGAGGTCGAGGATTCTTGAGCGCTATTCCTGAAGCGCATGAAGTGACTAGACGGAAATAGTCATTCAGGGACCGGCTCTGGTGCCGATGAGATATTCGACACTGGCACGGAGTTACCGAACATGACAACCATCCGAACAACCTGCACCACCTGCGGCGACGTGGAGCTCACTACTTCCGACGTTGGCCTCGAACTCTCCGCCGGTGCGGACGCAGGACGTTATCGCTTCGACTGCCCGTTCTGTGGAACGACGCAGCGTCGACCGGCGAGCCAACGGGTCGTAAGCGTGCTGCTTGCCACCGGTGTTGCATATGACATCGTGGCGACGGTGAGCGCTATCACCGAAGAGGAGATCGAGACGTTCTCGAAGGACCTCGACGGCCAGGGTTGGTTCCAGGAGCTTGCCGCATCAGATTCGTGACCGGGCGGGCATGAGCTGAGGGGTCATCGGTGCCTCCGGGATCTATCCCGGAGGCACTTCAGGTTGCGGAGTAGATGCGAACCCCGAATCGTTCACACAGGTTCTACCATCGCTGCCGTGGCGAAGCAGACTCTCATCCAGATCGGAACGATCACCCTCGCTGGACACAGCGGGCTCTCACCCGTGTCGCGGCTCATGCCGGGCGAGGCTCTGAAGAGATGACCAGCACACTTGGTGAACCGGCTCGTCGATTCCTCGAAGGAGAACCGTTCGAGCCGGACGCGTTCCAGATCGAGGCGATCCAGGTCATCGAGAGCGGTGCCTCGGTCGTCGTCACCGCCCCGACGGGCTCCGGGAAGACGCTGATCGCCGAAGCTGCTGCGGCGATCGCGCTCGCTGCAGGGAAGCGAACGTTCTATACGGCGCCGATCAAGGCGCTCTCGAACCAGAAGTACCACGATCTCGTCGACCGATATGGCGAGGACGGAGTTGGTCTGCTCACCGGGGACAACACGATCAACGGCGAGGCTCCGGTTGTCGTCATGACCACCGAGGTCCTGCGGAACATGATCTACGCGGATTCGGAGGCGCTTGACGGTCTCGCTGTCGTGATCCTCGACGAGGTGCACTACCTCCAGGATCGCTACCGGGGATCCGTATGGGAGGAGGTCATCATCCATCTTCCTGCCGGAATCCAGTTGGTGAATCTCTCGGCGACGATCGCCAACGCGGAGGAGTTCACCGAATGGATGCGTGCGCGTCGTGGCCCAACGGAGCTCGTGATCGAAGAACGGCGTCCGGTGCCCCTGGAGTCGATGTATCTGCTCCGTGACCGCCACCACGGGAACAGCGTTGAGTGGTTTCCGGTGTTCGGCAAGGACGGGCGTCATCCGAACAAGCGTGTCTTGAATCTCCTGAGGAAGGGGCGAGGTCGCCGTGGGAGGTTCGCAACGCCGAGACGGCTCGAGGTCTCCGAGGCGCTGCTCGGTGCGGGCAAGCTGCCGGCGATCTACTTCATCTTCTCGCGGGCCGGATGTGACCAGGCCGCTCGCACGGTAGCTGCGGCCGGACTCAGGCTGACATCTGCGGAGGAACGAGAGGAGATCCGCTTGTTCGCCGACGAAGCCACGGCCCATCTCGAACCGATCGATCTTGCCGTGCTCGGCTATGACTCCTGGGTGTCGATGCTGGAGGCT
>JAOZMA010000179.1:0-1977 GCA_029934555.1 Acidimicrobiia bacterium
CCAGACGCCAGACGCCAGACGCCAGACGCCAGACGCCAGACGCCAGACGCCGAAGCGTCGTGTTCTACCTGGGGACTGGAGACTGGAGACTGGAGACTGGGAATCGACTACCGGCTACCAGCGCCGCAACCTCTTCCGCTGCGTCTTCGATCTGGAGCTCTGTCTTCTCGCCCGATCGGCGATCTGCGAGCTCCACGATGTCATTCGCCAGGCCCCTCGGGCCCACGGTCACTCGATACGGGATACCTATCAGTTCGGCGTCGTTGAACTTGACACCAGGACGCTCGTCACGATCATCGATGAGCACGTCGATGCCGGCATCGTTGAGGTCGTCGTAGAGCCGGTTCGCAACGGTCATCGTGGCCTCATCATCGATCTTGACCGCGGTGATGACCACTTCGTAAGGAGCGACAGAGACGGGCCAGACGATCCCGTCATCGTCGTAGTTCATCTCGACGACTGCCGCCATGTTCCGCTCGACACCGATCCCGTACGAGCCCATCACCAGCGGGACCGGGACTCCGTCGGCATTCAGAACCGTGGCGCCCAGCGTCTCAGAGAACTTCGTCCCGAGCTTGAAGATGTGTCCGGCTTCGATCCCGCGGAACACCTCGAGGGCTTCACCGCACTCGGGACAACCCTCGCCCGCAACCACGGTGCGCAGGTCCAGCCAGTCGGTGACGGCGATGTCCCGGTCGACGTCGACACCGCGAATGTGGTGGTCGTTGAGATTGGCGCCGGTGACCATGTTCGTGCGATCAGCGAGCTGCAGATCCGCGAGGATCCTGGGACCGGATACGCCAACAGCCCCGAGGCTCCCCGCATCGGCTCCCAACAGCTCCAGGATCTCGTCGGGTTGGCCGGGTCGGATGTCGATCGCTCCGGTTCCGTCCTGAAGCTTCTGCTCGTGGAGTTCGTGGTCGCCACGCAGCAACACGAGCGTCGGCTCACCGTCGAGCACATAGACGAGTGTCTTGATCTGGCGGTCGGCGGAGGCGCCACCTTCGAACTCGACGAGATCGACGATGGTGCGCACGTCGGGCGTGGGGAATCGCTGGGGTTGATCCGGGCCGGGTTCGTCATCGATCGCGGGGATCCTGGAAGATGCCCGCTCGACGTTGGCTGCGTATCCGCAGGCGGGACAGTGGGCGATGTCGTCCTCGCCTGCAGGAGAGGGGACGATGAACTCGATCGAGTCGGAGCCCCCCATCGCTCCCGACGACGCTTCGACCGCCACAGCCGTGACCCCGAGCCTCTCGAAGATGCGGTTGTACGCCGCGAAGTGCCGGTCGAACTGCTCGTCGAGGCCCGACGTGTCCACGTCGAAGCTGTACGAGTCCTTCATCGTGAACTCGCGGACGCGAAGCAGACCGGACTTCGGGCGTGCTTCGTCGCGAAACTTGGTCTGGATCTGGTACCACAGCTGCGGGAGTTGCTTGTAGGAAGTGAGCTCCGTGGCGACAGTGGCGAAGATCTCTTCGTGGGTCGGTCCGAGGATCGCGTCTCCACCCCTGAGATCACTCAGCGTGAACAGGATGTCGGCCATCGCTTCGATCCGCCCGGTCTTCTCCCAGATCTCTCGGGGGTGCATGGCGGGGAGGAGCAGCTCCTGTCCCCCGATGGCGTCGAGCTCTTCTCGGATGATCGCGATGACCTTGGTCCGTACCCGATAGCCAAGCGGGAGGAGCGAGTACACACCGGACATCAGCTGCCGGATGTAGCCGCCTCTGACAAGCAAGCGATGGCTCGCTGCCTCAGCATCTGTCGGATCGTCTCGAAGGGTGGGAATGAACGCCTGTGACCAACGCAAGGGGGAGCTCCAGTGATTCTCGGGGTGTCGAGAGGATAGCGGGAGTGAAGCGGACAGCGGACAGCGGACAGCGGACAGCGAGAGCTTTGCGGATGTCCTGGTCTGGCTGTCTGCTGTGGTCTGTCAGCTGTGGTCTGTCTGCTGTCTGCTCTCGGCGTCAGCCGGCC
>JAOZMA010000179.1:2077-3952 GCA_029934555.1 Acidimicrobiia bacterium
GCTGTGGTCTGTCAGCTGTGGTCTGTCTGCTGTCTGCTCTCGGCGTCAGCCGGCCTAGTCCACCGTGAGCCTGTAGGCGCCCGGGCCCGTCATCCCGCTGTCGGCGACCACGATGATGAACGTTCCGGTCTCGCCGGCCGTGAAGACGATCCTGGGATTCGTGCCGAACAGCCCGCCTCCTGCGTCGTCATCGACGGCCTGCACATAGCCGAGCCCTTCCGGGCCATCCACCATGAGAACGGGATCGAACGCGATCGAGTCCACATCGATCGTGATCGCCTGGCCCTTGCCAAGATCGACCAGATACCAGTCGTAGTCCCCCGGGTAGTCGGCGTTGCCGGTGATCGTCGTGTTCCTCGTGATCGTGCGCCCGTCGTCAGGATCGGGCCATTCCACGAGGTCTTCGCTCGATCGGACTCGAGCCTCTCCCGGACCTGTGAATGTTTCGATCCGGAGCAGGTACGGCCCCCGATAGGTGATCAATTCGTTGATCGATTCCTCACCGTCGACCGTCTCATCGGCCGCGGCGATCTCGAGTCCGTCGATCGTGGAGAGCACCAGCGACACGTCGTCGTCACTCGACGCTTCGAACGAGACGTCGGCGTACAGGGGGGCTTCGAAGACGTAGACATGATCCTCCCATACGTTCTCGAAGGAGACTGTGAAGACGTCCGTTCCGCTCCCCTGCGGCGGCAATCGATCTCCGAGACCCCCGATGTCCTCGCCCGCTCTCATCTGCTCGATCTTGCTCGCGGCGTCGGCGAGAGATCCCGAGAGCCCGAATTCTTCGAGGAAGCTGAAGTTCGTGATACCGATGATCGTCCCATCCTCATCGACGAGAGCCCCGCCGCTCTGACCACCGACGACGGTCGTGTCGGACTGCAGGAACGTCCACCCCTCGGTCTCCCACTCGCGGGTGCGAGAGAGGATCCCCTCTGTGATCGTCGGCTGCGGATAGTCCTCCGACTCACCTGGATAGCCAACGAGATAGACGGGGCGACCGAGAGGGATTCCCTCGCCGTCACCGGTCTCGGCCGGTGGAGGAAGGTTCGCGGTCCCCGACACGTCGATGATCGCCAGGTCCCCGAACGGGTCCCAGCCGATGACCGGCGCATCCTCCATCTCCGCACCGTTCGGGAACACGACACGGACGGCCCGGTACGGCCAGACGACGTGGGCTGCGGTGAGAACGGTTTGGTCATCGATGAGAACGCCGCTTCCGCCGGCGATCTCCGTGGTGATCGAAGCGATCGAAGGAGCAACCAGTTCGTAGACCTGCTCGGCCGTGCTGATCTGCGACGGACTCACCGCCGTCGTGGCTTCGGATACAGGTGGGACCGTCGTTTCGGTTTCTGACGCTGTTGAGGTGCACGCGGCGGTGAGCACGAGAAGCCCCACCACGGCGATTCCGACCCTGGTCGGTGTCATCCCTCGTCTCCGGCGACGATTTCCGCCACGGCGGCGCGGCGTTCGACCGCCCGGTTCGCGTCGCCCTGGAGTTCGACCAACTCGATGCGTTCCTCCGTCGCCAGGTCCGCCGCAGAGACATCAGCGGCTGCGAGTCTTGCTTCAACGCCTTCTTCGAGAAGTCGATGCGCTTCATCGATCAGAGCGTCAACCATCTCATCCTCCGGCACGACGCGGACGACCTGGCCCTTGATGAAGAGATGGCCTTTGCCACGACCGGCGGCGATTCCGATATCAGCCTCGCGAGCCTCACCGGGCCCGTTCACGATGCATCCCATGACGGCGATCTTGACCCCCGAAAGATGAACGGTCTTCGCTTTGATCTTCGCGGTCGTCTCCTCGAGATCGAAGAGCGTCCGGCCACACGATGGGCACGAAATGTATTCCGTCCGCGTCGTGCGTTGACGG
>JAOZMA010000179.1:3962-5114 GCA_029934555.1 Acidimicrobiia bacterium
ACCCATGATCGCTACCTGGATCGGCAGCTTCGCAGCTTCGAGAGCAGCGGTCGCCTCCTCGGCGACCTTGATGACGTCAACTTCGGCGCGTCCGCACGACGGGCATGCGATCAGGTCGAGGCCGGTGCGTTCCCGTAGGCCGAGGTACTCGAGGAGCTGCCTGCCGGCTTTCGCCTCTTCTACCGGATCGGCCGTCAGCGAGAACCGGATCGTGTCGCCGATGCCCTCGAGCAGCAGCGTTGCGATCCCCGCGACCGACTTGATCAGGCCACCGGGTGGCGGCCCGGCCTCCGTGACGCCGAGATGGAGGGGGTACTCGATCCTCTCTGCGAGGAGACGATACGACTCGACCATGAGTGGCACGTTCGAGTGCTTGACGGAGATCTTGATGTCGTGGAAACCAACGTCCTCGAGGTAGTGGATCTCTGCGAGGGCCGAGCGAACCAGTGCCTCGGGAACGGGGGCACCGAACTCTTCGAGAAGGTCCTTGTCGAGCGATCCTGCGTTGACCCCCACACGGATCGACACTCCGGCATCGGCCGCGGCACGAGCGACGGATTTGATGTGCGCTTCGTTTCGGATGTTCCCCGGGTTGAGCCTCAACCCTGCGACACCCGCTTCGAGAGCTGCCAACGCCAATCGGTACTGGAAGTGGATATCGGCGATGATCGGCACCGGTGAACGGGGGACGATCTCCGCCAGGCCCTGCGCTGCTTCGACGTCGTTGCACGTGATACGCACGATGTCCGCCCCCGAACCGCTCAGGGCGTAGACCTGGGCCAGAGTGCCGTCGACATCGGCGGTCTTGGTGGTAGTCATCGATTGAACGCTGACGGGGGCTCCACCGCCCACGGGCACGTTCCCAACCATGAGTTGCCGAGAGTCTCGCCGGGGAATGGTCATGAGGCAATAGTAGAGATGCGTGAAGCAGTAGAGCAGTAGAGCAGTAGCAAGTAGAGCAGTGCTGATCTACTGATCTACTGATCTACTGATCTACTCACAATTCCAACGGCTTGAAGATATCCAGATAGACGCCCATCAGACCGATCGTGATCAGGAAGACGATCACGACGGCGGCGACGGGCATCAGCTTGGTGACATCGGGGGCACGCCCCCTGATCTTCTCGTACAGAGCGACGGCGAAGTGTCCAT
>JAOZMA010000180.1 GCA_029934555.1 Acidimicrobiia bacterium
CAGGTCTACGCGAGCCTGATCGCGGGAAAGGCTTGACCGCCTCCGGCGGTGTACTCCGTATTCCGTAGTCCGTATGGAGGGCGGAGCAGCGATGGGAGTCCGCGCCGGAGGATGAGGCTGTTCGACGGCACGGACTACGGAATACGGGATACGGACTACTGATTACGGACTACATCCAGCTCTGCTGGATCACGCCGCCGGGCGACAGACTTTGCAGGCTCGGTAGCCGTCTTCCATCGCATCGGCCTCTGATCGGAACTCGACGCGGTGCGTGTCGCTGATTCGCTTGGCGTGTCGGCACGTGGGGTAGCAGTAGATGTGGGTCGTGTCGCTACCAACAAGACGGATCCCATGGCGGGCCTGTGTCTCGATGGCATCCGGATCCAGTCCCTCGTACTCGAGAAGGGAGCGCTTCATCGGAGATCCGTAGGCATAGTTCCCGATGTGTCCGTCGGTCCGAACGACCCGGTGACACGGAATCAGGACGGGGACCGGGTTCCGTCCGAGGGCCGATCCAACGGCGCGGACGGCTCCGGGGTTACCGATCTCGCGTGCGATCCATCCGTATGGTCGGATCTCGCCCGGAGGAATCTCGGCGCACTTCTCCAGGACCTTGCGTTGGAAGTCACCGATGGAGGAGAGATCAACGGGAAGGCGACCGAGCCGACCCGTCTCGATCGTGCGAGCGAGGTGCCTGGCGAGCCGATCCGGTGGCGAGTCGACGAACGATGCTTCTCGGGGATGGCGGGCCTCGAAGTCATCGAGAGAACCGACAGCCTCGGTTGGCACGAAGGCCGTGATCCCTCGTGCATTCCACGCGACATAGGCCGGACCGGTGGGACCCTCGATAAGGGTGTACTCATCGGCGAGGCCAGTTCGCTTCAGAACCCTGCCGATGACACTCTTTGGTGCCGAACTCGAGAGAGTGGCAAGCTGTGTGGCGATCGTTTCTGCGTCCGTCATCGCATCTCCTGTTCCATCAGGCTTCGTAACCGAGCAAGACCACGGCGAACATCTGAACGAACCGTGCTTTCGCTGCGGCTCGTGGACTCGGCTATCTCCGCATATGGGAGGCCGACGACATGGTGCAGGACGATGGCCGTACGCTGCGGACCTGTCAGGCCGGTAAGGCGTCGCCGCCATTCAACGAGATCGACGTTCGCTGCTGCATCTTCCGCCGTGTCGCTCGTTTGATCGACGCGATCGTCGACGAGTGCCGTTTCAGGGTGGCGGTTCGCAGAGCGCGCTCGATTGCGACACAGATTGAGGGCGATCGTCCACACCCACGGGCGCAGCTGAAGATCTCGGATACGATCCGCGTCGTACGAACCCAGCGCCCGATAGACGCGAACGAACGTCTCCTGAGTCACATCCTCAGCATCCTGCCGGCTGCGGGTGAACTGGAGGGCGCCGGAGTAGACGCCGTCTTGCAGCGCTCTCACGAGATCCGGGAAGGTGTCATCGCGATCAGCCGCAAGGCGATTCGCTAGATGGTCGAGGGTTGTGGTCATGTCACAAGAGAGAACCCCGCGAGAGCCTGATGCGTTGCACCTAGATCCCTTGGAGCAGTTCGGCGAGCAGGATCAAGACACGCTGATCGATCTCGTCACGGATGGGACGCACCTGGTCTGGAGGAAGGCCGGCTGGATCGGTGACGTCCCAGTCGAGATAGCGCTTGCCTGGATAGAAGGGGCATTCGTCGCCGCATCCCATGGTGATGACGACGTCTGATGACTTCACGGCATCGTCGGTCAGCGGTTTGGGGAACTCGGTGCTTATGTCGATTCCAAGATCAGCCATGACAGCGACCGCGGAAGGATTCACCTCATCCGAAGGGACTGACCCGGCGCTACGGACGACGACTCGTCCGGCCGCGTGATAGTCGAGGAGACCTGCCGCCATCTGCGATCGACCGGCATTGTGAACGCAAACGAAGAGGACAGATGGTCTCGACACGAGGGCTCCTGACGTCCTAGCTGACTCGGGTCGAGCGTAATGGAGTAGAGCAGTAGATCAGTAGATCAGCACTGCTCTACTGCTCTACTTCCCCAGCCGATTACCGGCTACCGACGACCGACTACCTTCTTCCCAATGGACAGGTCGACACGGAACGGGATCGCGTTTGCGCTTCTTGCTGCTCTCTTCTGGGGGGTTAGCGGGGCGGTCGCTGCCGACGCCTTCACCCATATGTCCGCGACTCGCGTTGCCGAGGCTCGGGCAATCGTCACAACACTCCTCTTCGTCCCGTTCGCGTACTTCCGTGGTGGTCTCGCTCCACGAGGAGGCCTCCTGGGTTTCGCATTGCTCGGTGCGAACCTGGTGATCGTGAACGTGACGTTCTACTGGGCGATCGACCGGCTCGGCGTCGGTCCGGGGGCGACGATCCAGTTCCTCGCTCCGATATTCGTGCTCCTCTGGATGGTGGTGGTCCAGCGACGGCATGTCTCTCCAACGGTGTGGGTGGCAGCAGCAGTGGCGGTGGCCGGCGTCTTCCTGATCACCGAAGCCTGGAGCCTCGAGGGGGGCGATTGGATCGGTGTGGCATGGGGCCTCATTTCGGCGGTTGCGTTCGCGTCCTACCTCGTCTTTGGTGAGTACCTGGGTCGATCGCATCCGGCCATCACCATCGTCACATGGGGATTCGTGTTCGCGTCGGTCATCTGGATATTCGTCCAGCCGCTATGGAGTTTCCCAACGGACCTATCGGCCAAGGTGTGGCTCGAACTGTTGTGGATCGGGATCGTGGGAACGGCGCTGCCATTCCTGTTCGGATTCTCGGCCTTGCGCCGCGCCGCTTCGGGGATCGTGGGTGTCATCTCGACTACCGAACCGGTCTTCGCCGCAACCGCCGCATGGATACTGCTCGGTCAATACCTCAGTGTGATCCAGATGGTCGGTGGTGCGATGGTGCTCGGCGCCGCGGCAGCGATTCAGCGGTGGGGGACGACGGAAATCAAGGACTCTGTCGAGACGGTGAACTAACCCGGACCTGGCTGGTACCGTCCCGGGTATGCGAACTCTCAGGCGTGTCCTACTCGGTGTTCTCCTTCTCAACGTTCTCCTTGTTGCAGCGGCCCAGGTGGCCAAGCGAATGCTCCCTTCTTACGGAGACGAGGACTCTGACGTCTTCGCTGCTGTGGCGGCGATGGACGGTGCTGAGATCGTGAATCGATCCGACTCCTTCCGAGCTGGTTCGGGGACGGCGGTGATGGGCGGAATGACGATCGACCTCACCGGAGCCGAGATCTCAACGTCGGCGACACTCGAACTCACGGCTGTTGCCGGGGGCATCGACGTGACCGTCCCTGTGGGCTGGCGCGTCGAGATGGCATCGACGGTGTTCGCCGGTGGGGCGGAGAATCTCACGGATCCGGATGCAGCAGACGACGAAGCGCCGCTCCTCCTGGTCGATGCCAGGGCCTATTTCGGTGGGGTCGCGGTCCGCACCGTCTCCTGATCGTTCGACCGCCGTCGACTGTTGATTCGGCGGATCAGTTCATCATTCAGATTCGCTCATCGAGGAGCTGACGACGCGCGCGAACGTCAGAACGCTCTCCGACCGATTGTCGTATTCGAGCGCTCTGCCAAGCGTTGACTTCGCCGGGTCCTTCCGGCCCGTCTCTCTGAGCGCGATACCGCGATAGACCAGGGTCATCGCTGTGATATCGTCGTCGTTGAGAACACCATCGGTCGACGCAATGGCCTCTTCGAATCGTCCGACGGCGCACAACAGTTCGACGAGAGAGAGCTTCACATGCGTCGTCCGATCCACAGATTCCAGGGATTCAATCGCAGCCGTCAACTCTCCGTGCTCTTGATGGAGTTCGGCCACGGTGAGGGCAACAGCGACACGCATGATCGGGAGTGTGACCGCGACTCCCGGTGCGATCGGGACCACCAGTCCGGCGTCCGGCATGTACTTCTTGATGAACGGATCATCCTTGGGTTCCATTCCGCCGGCAACGGATCGAGAGAGAAGCTCAGTTGCATAGGTTCGGCGGCTATCCAGGGACATGAGGCCTGCAAGCACGTCGGCCGTGTTCCGGTACTGCGGATGCTGGCCGGCGATCACGTCGATGGCGTGTGGATCGCCGGAGATGACGGCGGCGTGCATCGCCTTCTCACTCGATTTCGCGAACCACCCCGGATTCGTTCGCGCTGCGAGACCCGCGTATTCGTCGGGTCCGGGGAATTCCCACGTTGTGTCCGTCCATTCACGCGACTCTCGTCCGCCCAGACGGAACCCAAACTCGTTCGAGAGTGGGTCGTACCACCAGTCGCCATCGCTGTATACGAGTGCGTGGCGGTGGGGACTGGCCCCGGCGCCGAATGACCAGGACACGTTCATTCCCTTCCATGGGGAGCGGTCGCCGCACCCTATCGCACCGCTCGGCGGTAGCCTCGCACCATGGCTGTTGACCTCGCAGGAACCGTTACCTATCTGAAGGACCATGCCGTCGAGCATGGATTCCACGTTCACGATGAGCGCCACTTCGTTGAGACGTACACGCTCCGTCAGGCGTGGGAGGTCGATCTGCATCCCGCCGAGGCGTGTGAGGGTCCGCTCGACCTTCACCTCGCGATCGATCTCGACCCCCGGATCGTGCTGGAACTCGAGGACATGCTCATGGAGTCTCCGGAGACGCCCGAAGATCCCGATGGGCGGTTCATGGTGCCGTTCCTGTTCAACTGGGGCCTGCCCGCATTGACGGATCCCCCGGATCTGATCATGTTGTCGACTGAGCTTGCCGGCATCGGTGGGGTCGATCTGCCGATCGAGGTATCGGCGGTCCACAGCTTCGGAGCGCTCTCCGACGGGCAGGAACGTCGCCTCTCTATCATCGCCGCCGTTGAGATCTCGCTCGTCGATCTCATGTACCGCCAGGACAGCCTCTGTGAGACGCTCGACCGGGTACACGCCGTGAGCATGTACGTAGCCGAACACGCCCCGGCGTGGATCGGCTGACCCGGCTTCGCCGGGTGTAGTCGGTCATCGGTCATCGGTATTCGGTATCCGAATCAGGTCTTGAGTGCGATGAACGCAGCGGCTCGGTAGATCTTCACCGACTACCGACTACCGACTACCGACTACCGACTACCGACTACCGACTA
>JAOZMA010000181.1 GCA_029934555.1 Acidimicrobiia bacterium
TAGGCGTTGCTTCACCTCGGTCAGGTTGCGACGATCGTCGACGACAAGTCCACGGCTATCGAGGACGTGATGGCGACCTCGAGCCTCATCGAGATCGAGTCCGGCGTCTGCCATCGCATGTGCGATCTGCTCACGGATCCCGTATCCGGCCGAGCCGGCTCCGGCGATCACAACCCGATGGTCTGCGAGGGAGCCGCCCATCTTGCGGGTGGCAGCGATGAGTCCGCTGACCACCATGGCGGCCGTTCCCTGGATGTCATCGTTGAACGACGGGAGGAACTGCCGGTACGTCTCGAGGTTGTGGAAAGAAGTGATGTTCGCGAAGTCCTCCCACTGGAGCAGGGCATCGGGGAAGACCTCCTTCACCGCGTGCACAAACTCCTTGATCAACTCGTCGTACGCCTTGCCACGCAACCGTGTCTCGCGATACCCGAGGTAGAGGGGATCCTCGAGAAGTTCCGCGTTGTTCGTGCCCACGTCGATCGAGATTGGGATGCAACGCGCCGGGCTGATGCCGGCTGCCGCCGTGTAGAGAGCGAGCTTACCGATCGGGATACCGAGCCCGCCTGCCCCCTGATCGCCGATACCGAGGATCCGTTCGTTGTCGGTGACCACGATCACCGGAGGCTGCTCCGCTGTGCTGGCCAGCAGCACGTCGGTGATGTGTCCCCGGTCGCGTGGAGTGATGTAGATACCTGTGGCGGCCCGATACAAGCGGCTCCAGTACTTGCACGTCGACGCAACCGTCGGCGTGTAGATGATCGGGACGGTCTCTTCGAGGTTGTCCATGATGAACCGGTAGAACAACACCTCGTTGCGGTCCATCAGACTGTTCAGGTAGATGTTCTTGTCGAGATCCGTTGCCTTCGCATCCAACTGGGTTCGCACCCGCATGAGCTGTTCTTCGATCGAGGGGATGTGGTCCGGGAGCAGCCCACGCAGACCGAAGGCTTTGCGCTCGCCTCGCGAGAACGCGGCACCCTTGTTCAGAAAGGCATCGTGGAGAAGAGCCTCGCCGCGTTTCTTCACCGGCAGGTAGCGTTCGCCCGTCTCGTAATCGATAAGGGGCCGGAAAGTCATCAGTTCCTCCTGATTCGACGCACCTGGTCGGCGTCACATAGTTCGCCAGCATATTCACTGCGAACGAATCTACGAAGTGCCGTTCGTCCGGTTCGCGCGTCGCGGCAACCTGACCGGCATCGGTTACCGTTCAATCCATGTCCCACTTCAGGAGATGGCTCTCCGACCTGCTCGCCCGGCGCGGCACCACAGCGTTCCTCTTGGCCGCGCTGATCCTCGGTGTTCTAGTCGGAGTCGGCGGCGCCATCCTCGTCTGGGCCATCGAGTTCTCCCACGACGCGTTCGGTGCTCTCGACAGCGCACTCGGATGGGGGAAGTGGTTCATCCTCCTGGCGATCCCGATCGCGTTCCTCATCTCGTGGGGCCTCGATCGTCAATTCGGTCCCGGGGTCGCAAGCGGCGGTGTGACCGAAACGATGGTGGGAGTGGGACTTCACGGGGGTTATCTCCCCACAAGGCTGATACCCGCGAAGATCATCGCCACAGCGGCAACGCTGGGAGCCGGTGGTTCGGGAGGTCGAGAGGGACCGATCTCACTCATCGGTGGGGCCATCGGTTCATCGTTCTCACGGTATACGGGATTCGGCCAGGACCACGTGAGGAGCCTCGTCGCTGCCGGTGCGGGAGCGGGCATCGGAGCCTCGTTCAATGCACCGATCGCCGGCATGCTGTTCGCGATGGAGGTGATCCTCCGCTCCTTCTCGGTCCGCCATCTCAATGCGATCGTCATCACGTCGGTCATCGCCGCCGTTACGACGCACTTCCTCATCGGAGAAGAGCAGCTCCTCACCTCGCCGCCCCACGAACTCCAGGATCCGCGTCAGCTCATCCTGTACGCGGCTCTGGCACTCGTCGCCGTCCTCTTCGGGGTGCTGTTCCTACGCATCCTGGCGATCTCGAGCGGGTTTCAGTTGCCGTGGAATCTCCCCGGTTGGCTCATTCCGGTCGTCGGCGGTCTCGCCGTAGCTGCCATCGGTCTCGGTGAGCCACTCGTGCTCGGCACGGGTCAGAAGTTCCTCTCAGAACTTCTCGCAGCCACGTCCGATACGAAGCTCGTCTGGGGGTCGCTGTTCGTCGTGGCCGTGCTCAAGATCGTGGCAACGTCGCTGACCCGCGCGAGCGGCGGATCCGTCGGCACTTTCATGGCCGCGCTCTTCATCGGCGGTTCGATCGGGGCCGGTTTCGCCACACTCGTTGATCCCGTCTGGTCCCTCTCCGAGATCGATCCGGGCGCCTTTGCAGTGGTCGGCATGGCGGCGACGTTCGCAGCTGTTGCGAGAGCTCCTCTCACGTCGGTGATCATCGTCTTCGAGATCACGGGTGACTACGGCCTCGTTCTTCCTCTCATGCTCGGAGCCGCACTCGCCACATACCTGGGTGAACGCCTCCACACCGACTCCGCCTACACGATCGCTCTCACCCGGGCCGGCATCCACCTCCCCACGATGCAGGACATCGATCTCCTCGACACCGTCAACGTCGCCGACGTCATGGCTGACGTCGATGAAGCCGCGACGCTATCGATGACCGTCGACGAGGTTCTCGAGTTATTCGATCGCCATCACCATCACGGTCTTCCGGTCATTGAGGATGATCAACTGATCGGCGTTGTCAGCCTCGGCGATGTCGAAGGTGTCGACGACGCTGGGGCCCTCACCGTCGCCGACGTCATGACAAGGAATCCGATCACCGTGACGCCGGAGTTGCCGGTTTCGGCGGCCCTCGCACGGATGGCATCGTTCGGACTGGGCCGACTCCCCGTCGTCGATGATGCGAATCCGACTCTGGTCGTCGGCATGTTCCGACGGGAGTCCGTCGTCCGCGCCTATCACCACGCCCTGGGAACCGCGACCGGTCGCGAGCTGTATCGAGAGCGCGTACGTCTCAGGTCCCAGCCGGGTGCGGCGTTCTTCGAGGTCTCCATCGTGAGAGCATCCTCGCTCGCGACTCAGAGCGTCAAAGATGTGCCTTGGCCCGACGGAGCGATCCTCGTCTCGATCCGCCGCGAGACGAGCGTGCTGATCCCCCACGGGAACACACGTATCGAGCCGGGCGACAAGTTGACATTCTTCGGCACCGGGGCGGCTCGCGTCGACGTGGGGCATCTGATGGAACCCACAGACGCACCGATCGGCGACTGGCGAACCCGGGAGTAGGTCCGTCGGGTTGGCGCTGATCGATGGAACCGATACATTGACGCCATGATCGACAGACCCATCGTCCCCGTCATTCTCTCCGGAGGCGCCGGCAGTCGCCTGTGGCCGGCGTCGCGAAGCCGTCAACCGAAGCAATTGCTGTCGCTCGTCGAAGAGCGAACCATGCTTCTAATGACCATCCAGCGCACCGATGCGGTGGCGGCTGCAGGGGCTCCCCTCATCGTGTGCAATGAGGACCAGCGGGTGGGAATCGAGCGCGAGCTCGCGAAGTCGGGCTTTCCGGACGCCGGCCTCATCCTCGAACCCGTCGGAAGGAACACGGCACCTGCTACCGCCGTGGCAGCCCTTCAGCTCACATCGGATGGCGGCGATCCGATCCTGTTCGTCATGCCCGCCGATCATGTGATCAGAAACGAGCAGGCGTTCAGCGATGCCGTCGATCTCGCCGCTGGCTTCGCCGATCAAGGATTCCTCCTGACGTTCGGAATCGACCCGACCGGTCCTGAGACCGGGTACGGCTACATTCGCTTCGGCGATCGGCTCGCTGAAGGCGTTCGGGTCGTTGAAGATTTCCGGGAGAAGCCGGACGCAGCGACGGCGGAGGAGTACGTCTCGAGCGGTCGATATCTGTGGAACAGTGGCATATTCATGTTCCGGGCTTCCCGGTTTCTCACCGAACTCGAGACACACGCGCCCGACGTGCTCAGTGCCGCTCAGGCTGCCCTTGCCGGCGCAGAGCACGACGGATCTGCGATTCGCCTCGATGAGACCGCGTTCGCAGCGGCACCCTCGACCTCGATCGATTACGCGGTCATGGAACACACCACGTCCGCGGCCGTCGTGCCGATCCACACTGGATGGAGCGACGTCGGGTCCTGGACGGCGTTGTGGGAACTCGGCCGCCACGACAAGAACGGCAACGTGATCATCGGAGACGTCGAGACCATCGACGTGCAGA
This sequence comes from Acidimicrobiia bacterium, assembly GCA_029934555.1. Taxonomy (GTDB): domain Bacteria; phylum Actinomycetota; class Acidimicrobiia; order Spongiisociales; family UBA5794; genus JAHEEL01. The sequence goes on from JAOZMA010000181.1 coordinate 4,195, forward strand.
ACAGCTACGTGAGAAGCAGTGGGCGTCTCGTCGCTGCGATCGGCTTGGACAACGTCGTGATCGTCGACACGCCTGATGCCACGCTCGTGAGCCGTCGCGACCGCTCCCAGGACGTCAAGACGATCGTCGATCGTCTCAAGTCTCAGAGCAGGTCCGAGGTAGATACGGATGGGGACGAGCTTCGGCCCTGGGGTCGATCCACGACCGTGGAGTCTGGGCCTGAACACCGGATACTCCGCTTGCGGCTCAATCCCGGCGCCACGATGCCGATCCAATCACATGAGCATCGTTCGGAGCATTGGATCGTGATCGCAGGAACGGCACGGGTCCACCTCGGAGAGGAGACTCGCCTCGTTGCTGCGAGCGAAACCATGTCCATCGCCGCCGGTGAGACACACCAGATTCAGAATGCCTCTGAGTCGGAGCCGCTCGAGATCGTCAAGGTCAACGTCACACCGGGCTTCGAGGAGCAAGAAGGATGAACGTCCCCCTCATCATCGTCGTGGTGATCGTGGTCGTCGTTGGCATGATCATGCTGTCGCGCTCGGGGAGCCAACGTAAGAAGGAAGCGATCGCCGACCTGCAGCGCGAGAAGGACTCCCTCCAGACCCCTGACATCCTCGAACTCGTGAACCAGGAGGTCAGCGAGTCCGGGATCACCGACCTCCCGGGCGCAGAAGGCATCGACCCCGTCGTCCTCCTGAAGGCCTGGAAACGGGATGGCGACGACTGTGCGGCGGGTGAAGGCGGCTTCGTTGTAGCCGAAGGTGTTGAACCGTCAGCCGCAACGGAAGCCGATGTGACGTTCGAGTGTCCGTAGTCCGTAGTCCGTAATCCGTAGTCCGTAATCCGGTGTCCGTGAAACGTTCTTCTTCTTGCTG
>JAOZMA010000182.1 GCA_029934555.1 Acidimicrobiia bacterium
CGCTGTCCGCTGTCCGCTGTCCGCTGTCCGCTGTCCGCTGTCCGCTGTCCGCTCTACCGCCCCAGCCATCTGCTCATCGCGACGGTCAGCCGCTCTAGCGTTACCCGATGGGTCGGTTCTGGAGCCGTCTTGATCTGAAGATCCGCTCTGGCCAGTGCGTCGAGTGCGCTGCGCAGCGATTCGGCTCTCGTCGACGACCGCCGTTCCCACACCTTCCGAACCGGGAACGATGACGGTGCCGCTCCGACCCAGCTGGCGTACGTCTCCATGTCGGGAGCGACGGCAGCAAGAGATCGCTTCCTCACTTCGCCTTCGAGAAACGAGAGGACGACTAGTGGATGGCTGTGCTGGAGGAAGTCGGCGAGACGCCGCAACGCCTCCCCCTCATTTCCTGCGTTGATCGCATCTGCAAGCAGCCACATGGGTTCGTCCGGGCGGTTGGCGTATCGTCCGAGGACGTCATCCTCGGTGACCGTCGAGCCGTCCGCAGCGAGTTGGTCCAGGGCCTGACCGAGTGCAGCAACATCCGAGCCGAATCGACGGAGGAGCACCGATGCGGCCGCGGGGTCGATCTTCATCTTCCTCTCAGCGGCCGTCTCCGCTAGCCAGCGAGAGGCGTCCCTCTCCCGATACTTCTTGACCGATTCGGTGACCCCGCGAGCACGAAGCGTCTTCCCGAGCGGTGTAGGAATCGCCCCTGCCGCAGCGAACACCGCCGTCACTGCATCGGGGTCCGCCGTCTCGACGAGCTCGGCGATGACCTCTGCTTCCGCCTTGAGAAGATTCTGAGCATCCATCACGAGCACACCGCTCACGTCACCGAAGAGAGATCCGCTCTGCAGTGCAGGGACGATCCCCTGCACCGACTCCCGGAGCTGGCCCTCGGATGATTCCGATGCTCCACGCCCTGGGACGTCGATTCTCTGATGATCGGTGACGCCTGCTTCTTCGAAGACGTCGCTCGCTTTGTCGTACATGACCTCGCGTTCGCCCGGTCCGGCGTCGCGAGGACCACTGATGACGGTGAAACCCATGACACGAGTCTCCGCGCTCGGGCGCCACTGTGCAAGTCAGAACTCGAATTATGGTGCCAGGAGCTCGAGCGAGACGTCACCATCCTCCATCGTCACCCACACCTCAGCACCGGCCGCTGCGAGTGTGGAACGGATCTCAGGGGCCGGGTGACCGTATGTGTTCGGGCCCACGCTGATCACAGCGATGCTCCCGACGGTCGCCGCCAGCCAACCCGTGTCGGTCGATGCTGATCCGTGGTGAGGAACGAGAAGGATGTCTGGATGTAGCGCCGGGAGTTCGCGCTGTGCGACTCCTCCGATGTCTCCCGCCAGCAGCAGTGTTCCCCCTGCCTCAACCCACAGGACGACCGACCCGTCGTTCCTCGTCAGGTACCGTCGCCGCGGGCCGAGAACCTCGATCCCTATCGTCCCGAGCCGGTAGGACAATCCGGGCCCCACGACGTCGATCGGCACTCCCGCAGCCCCGGCAAGGTCGACGAGTTCTTGGAGTTCGACTCCGCGATCGGGATGGTCGGGGAGCCAGAGGCGCCCAATCGAGTGATCATCGAGAACCCCGGAGAACCCGCCGATGTGATCGATGTCGCCGTGAGATGCGACTAGGAGATCGATTCGACCGATGTGGTGCCGCCTCAACGCCTCGGCGAGAACGAGCGGATCTCGACCCCCATCGACGAGGGCAACGGCCCCTCCGGGATCCTGGAGCAGCACGGAGTCACCCTGGCCGATGTCGAGGAACGTCACGGTCGGAACCGTTGGAGGGCTCGAAGGAACAAGCGTGGCCACTGCGAGAAGTGCAGCGACGCCCACGATCGCAAGGGGGCGAGTCCTGGGCCATCTGATGAGCGCTGCGATTCCGAACACGGCAGCCACTCCCGACGGACCGAGCTGTGGCCAGCGCGCTGCCACATCGGCAACCGCCAGAACGCCGCTCGCCATGGTGGACGAGATCAGGACCGCCGGCCCCCATCCGCTCACCACCGCCACCGCCCCGCTGACCGTGGCACCGGTAACGAGGGGTGCAGAGATCAGGTTCGCGATCGGGGACATGAGAGGGACCGTTCCGAAGTGCCACAGCAGGACCGGGACCACCGATACCTGAGCGGCCGTTGCAGCGCCCAGGGTCGTCCACAGTGCCCTTGGCTGACGATCCGCGAACATCCCTGCTCCCACCATGATCCCGATCGTCGCCATGACCGAAAGCTGGAATCCCACGTCCACGGCCAGTTGGCCGCTGATGAGCAGCAGGACGCTTACAGCAACCCCGACGGCCACCCACGTGTCGACAGCGATCCCACTCGCGGCTGCTCCGAGGACGGTTGCAGCCATGAAAGCAGCGCGGAGTACCGACGATTCCCAGCGGGTCGCGATCACGAAGATGCCGAGTCCGATCACGCCCAGAACGAACCGTCGTTTCGGGCCAACTCCGAGGAACGCTGTCGCAACCCACCAGGCAGCCAAGAAGAGCGCAACGTTGCTGCCCGACACGGCGACGAAGTGGGTGAGACCCGACCGACGAAGGGCGTCGAGGTCTCGGGAAGCGAGGCCTGAGGTATCTCCGATGAGGAATCCCGAGACCAGTGCCTGTGCTCGATCGGAGAGATCGAGCACCGCCCTCACTCTGTCGCGTACAGCGTTGCCGAGCGTGTAGATCGGACCGCCGACCATCCCGAGTAGCTCTGTGTTCGCGATGGTCACTCGTCCTGCGATCGGGTCCCCGCGAACCCTTCCCGGCGATGCCCGCATCGTCCCGATGATCTTCACCCGTTGGCCGGCAACGAGGGGCGAGGCCGGGTCTGGGCCTACGGCGACGGGTGGGCCCGGCCATGTGACCCACTCCCCGTCACTGCGCAGCGCCTCGGGCCGAACGACCGCGGGTCGCTGGGGGCCGTCATCCTCGGCCACAACGCCGATGAACGAGACCGGTCCCGTCGGCACGGACGCGTTCATCGTTGCTTCGATTCGGTCCGATGCGAACGCTCCGGAGAGTGCACCCACGGCGGCGAGAGCGAATAGAACAGCCACCGCACGCCGCTTGAGAGCCACTGCTCCGGCCATCAATCCCAACACGACCGCCGCTCCGATGCCGAAGCGAAGGCCGCACCCCGTCCCGGCCCAGATCGTCCCCGCTGCTGCAAGCACCCACCATCCGGCACGCGAGGGGCTACGCACTCAGGGTGTCTCGATCGCGTCGCGCATCGCTGCAAGTTTCGCCTCGCCGATCCCTCCGACATCCAGGAGATCCTCGATCTCGGAGAACGGGCCGTTCGCCTCGCGGAACTCGACGATGCGAGAAGCCAGCACCGGTCCCACTCCCGGGAGCTCCTCGAGTTCGGCGGCGGATGATCGGTTGAGATCGATCCCCCGGCTCGTCCCTCCGCCCACCGCCGACGCCTCTCCCGGCACAGGCACCACCACCTGGTCGCCATCTCTCACCGTGGATGCGAGGTTCAATCCACCAAGATCGGCCCCGGACTTCGCCCCACCGGCGGCGGCGATGACGTCGGCAACCCGTGCCGTCGACAGGACCGTGACAAGACCGGGGCTCTCGACCGCGCCAGAGACATGCACGACGATCGTTTCTGTGAGCGTCGTATACGCGACACCGCCGACAGCCTCGACGGGCGCGGCAGGTTCGCCTCTCGATCCGTACCAGGCGCCGGCACCGACGGCGACGACGATCGCCAAAGCGACAGCGATCGCTCCGACCCGTGGATTCGTTGTGGGCACATCGCCTCCGATTCGCGACGCGCCACACCGCTACAACTACCACGAGTCGGCAGCGAGGGGAAGACTTCCGTCAGCCGATCAGCGAGAGAATTGCGCCTACAACGTCGGGGTCGGCTGCTTCCTCGAGCCACTCGGCGAACCCGCCCCCAAAGATGAGGAGCACCGCCGCCGTCAGGTTCACACCGGAGTGGATCAGGATCGGCAGGGAGAGGTTGCGGGATCGGATCGCTGCGTAGCCGAGCACGAGTCCGATGATGAAGAGTCCGGGTAGGGCCGCGATGGCGTTCGGATCGAGGAGGTGTATTCCGGCGAACACCGCAGCTTGGACCACGACCGCCCATCCTGTTCGCATCGAACGCACGAGGCGAGAGAGCAACATCCCACGGAAGAGGAGCTCTTCCACGACGGGCGCAGCGACGCCGACCATAAGGATGATCAAGATCCCTTCGAGCACGGTCGTCGTGCCTTCCGTGAGCGAAGCGACGCTCTGTTGCGGCGGGCCGTCCGGGAACAGCAGTCGCAGAAGCGGTGCGGTCAGGAGCACCACCAGAATCTGGAGACCGAGTCCGGCGGGTATCCCCCACCAGTCGCCGACGTCGATCGTGAGCCCGTAGTCACGAACGAAGCTCCCTGTGCCGCGCCTCACCGAGAGAATCCACATCACGATGAGATTCCCGGCGGCCTGTCCACCGAAGGACGCCGCAACGCCCACGATGGTCAATTCGGAGCCTTGCCAGAAGAGAACTGCTCCGGTGGCGATGAATGCACCGACGATGCCTCCGAGGAACACGTAGAGCACCTGCGGGAGGCTCCACTCGACCTCCTGGAGGTAGTCGCTCATCTTGACTCCGTTCGCTCGACGGCTTCGGCTTCGAATCGGATGGCACGGTAGGCCGCACGATGGGGCAACCCCACAGCTCTTCCGTACAGGTAGTCGCCGAGATAGCGGGTGAGGAAACGGGCGACGCCGTAGTCACGCCACTGGTCGATGTGCACCGATTCATGGACCAGCAAGCCCGCGGCATCACCATCGACGATACGACCGAACGCCTTGTCCGAAGCGAAGACAACCCGCGGCAGGGCCATCGCATCAACCCCACTCCCCCACACCCGGGCAAGCCAGCGAGGAGCCCGACGAACAACCACCGACCCATACCGACCAGCGTCAACATCAACCCCACTGCGCCGAAGCGCCGTGTCAAGATCGAGAGACAGTGGTTTCGCCATACCGAGACGATATCCGATGTCGTGCTGATCGGTAGTCGGTAGTCGGTAGTCGGTAGTCGGTAGTCGGTAGTCGGTAGTCGGTA
>JAOZMA010000183.1 GCA_029934555.1 Acidimicrobiia bacterium
TGCGACCGCGAACGGGAGCACAGTGAGGCGACATCGAGCGATCACAGTCGGCCTGGTGGGTGGCGCTCTGGTGCTCACAGTTTGTGGCGGCGCGGGCGACACCACAAGCGACGAGGTTCTGGTGTCTGCAGCGTCGTCTCTCACCGAAGTCTTCGCCGAGATCGAGACGGCATTCGAAACTGCCAGTCCGGAGATCGATGTTGTGCTGAACATCGGTGGGAGCTCGGGACTGCGTGAGCAGATCCTCGCCGGAGCGCCGGCCGACGTGTTCGCCTCTGCCAACATCTCCAACATGGACCTGGTGGTAGATGCCGGCGATGTCGAAGGCGAACCTGCGATCTTCGCCCGGAATCGGCTCGAGATCGCCGTGCCGGAGGGGAATCCCGGAGTCGTAGCGGGACTCGCCGACTTCTCTCGTGACGAACTGCTGATCGGTCTGTGCGCCGAAGCCGTTCCCTGCGGTGATTACGGCAGACAGGCCCTCGAGAAGGCCGACGTCGTGCCCTCCGTCGACACCGAGGAACCGAACGTGAGAGCGCTTCTCACGAAGATCGAAGCAGGGGAGTTGGACGCGGGAATCGTGTATGTGACCGATGTGGTGTCAACCGGGGGTGACGTCGAAGGTATCGAGATCCCCGATGACGACAACGTCTATGCCGACTATCCGATCGCCGTGTTGGCCGATGCACCGAATCGCGATGCGGCGGCGGTGTTCGTGGCGTTCGTTCTGTCCGACGAAGGCCGGTCGATCCTCGCCGACCACGGGTTCGCGTTGCCATGACCAAACGGGTGAAATCCTCGGACCGAAGGAAACGGCGTCCACCCGTCGTCCTCGTGATTCTGGCTGTTCTTGGCCTCTCCGTGTTCGTGATTCCGCTGCTCGGGTTACTGGCCCGCACGCCGTGGAGTGACCTGCCGACTCTGCTCACCAGTGACGTCGTGCTTGACGCACTTCGGGTCTCGGTGATCGCATCACTCGGCGCAACTGCTATCTCTGCGGTCCTCGGCATCCCGCTGGCGTGGGTGCTGGCTCGGATCGAGTTCCCCGGACGGTCGATCGTGCGCGGAATCGTGGTGCTGCCCCTGGTGCTGCCACCCGTCGTTGGGGGAGCGGCTCTGCTCTTCGCCCTGGGTAGGCGAGGATTGATCGGTGAGCCGCTCAATGAGATGACCGGCCTCGTGTTCCCGTTCTCTATCTGGGGGGTCATCATCGCAGCGACCTTCGTCGCCATGCCGTTCCTCGTGATCACCGTTGAAGGAGGCCTCCGCAACCTCGACCCCCGATACGAGGGCGCTGCCGCCACGCTCGGCGCCGGACGCTGGACGGTGCTGTGGCGTGTGACGCTCCCGATGATCGGGTCGTCGCTTGCGGCAGGTCTCGCTCTCACGTGGGCCCGGGCCCTCGGCGAGTTCGGTGCCACGATCACCTTTGCGGGCAACCTTCAGGGTCGGACGCAGACGTTGCCGTTGGCTGTCTTCGTGGCGATGGAGAGTGACCGTGGCGCTGCCGTGGCGTTGAGTCTCATCATGGTGGTCATCTCCCTGACTGTTCTCATCGTGCTGAGGCATCGATGGTGGGGGGCGCTGTGAGCCACTCGACCGGTCTCGACGCCCACCTCGTGGTCTCCCGCGGCGAGGAGTTCACGCTCGACGTGTCACTGTCGATTCCTGCGGGCCACACCGTGGCATTGCTCGGGCCGAACGGTGCCGGCAAGTCGACGGTGGTGGCAACGATCGCAGGTCTCTTGCCGCTCGACGAGGGGCACATCACGCTCGATGGTCGAACGCTCGATGATCCTGCCGACGACGTCTTGATCCCCGCCGAAGACCGATCGATCGGGGTGGTGTTCCAGGACTACGTGCTATTCCCCCACATGACGGTTGTCGAGAACGTCGAGTTCGGTCTCAGGAGCCGCAAAGTGCCGCGCCGGTCGGCGCACGAGCAAGCCATGAGTTGGCTCGAACGGATCGGTCTTGGCGATCTTGCCGATCGCAAGCCAAACGACCTCTCGGGCGGGCAGGCCCAGCGTGTTGCAGTAGCCAGGGCGCTGATCGTAGAACCAGATCTTCTGCTCCTGGATGAACCGCTCGCAGCACTCGACGCCACCACTCGCGTCGACCTGCGCCGTACTCTGGCCGATCACCTCGATCAGTTCGCCGGACCGCGCATGGTCATCACCCACGATCCGACCGAGGCGTTCCTCCTCGCCGACGAGATCCACGTGATCGAAGATGGTGTCATCACCCAGGTCGGGACCCCGGACGACATCAGGCTGCGACCCAGAACCCCGTACATCGCAGACCTCGCCGGATCCAACCTGGTGCTCGGGACGGCATCGTCGGGAATCGTGACGAACGGCACACAGCAGCTCCACATCGCCGACACTCACATCAGCGGACCGGTGCTCGCCGCTATCCATCCCAGGGCGATCATCATCGACCGCCGTCGGCCCGACGGGAGTCCTCGCAACACGTGGGAAGCCACCGTCACTCGCATCGAGCATTACGGCGATCGGGTCCGTCTCCAGACCGGAGACCCGCTGCCACTCACCGCGGAGATCACGCCCGATGCCCTCAACGATCTTCAGATCGTCGAAGGCTCAGTCGTGTGGATCTCGATCAAGGCGACGGAGATCAGTGTGGAGAAGGATTGAGGAGTCGCCAGTCGCCGGTCCCCAGTCGGGAGAGCGGACAGCGGACAAGAACGACAGTTCACCAAATACCGCGTACCGAATACCGAGTACCGAATACCGACTACCGCCGCCGAAGGCGGCCTAATGAATGATCTTTGCTTCGAAGCGGGAGAGGTTGATCGGGTCGTTTGGGGAGATGGATGCCTTGCGGCGAGCGATGTCGACCTGGTCTGCAGCGTCTGTGATCCCGGGGATCGCCGGGAGAAGCAGACCGGTGCGCCCTCCCGGACCGTCCACGATCACGCCGTATCGGGACGGGTCGAGGTCGTCGAGGCCGTCGATCGGTTCGGCATCTCCAAGGAGGTAGACGGTCACGTCGAGATCGTCCACCTCCCCCGGTTGGAGAGGGGCGAACCGTGGATCGGATGTGGCCGCCGCTACGGCCAGGCGGACGATCTCGCTGCGGAGCGAACCGTCTCGGGGTCGTACGGATCCGATGCATCCTCTCAGGCGCCCCTCGATCTGGCCGGGCGCGGGATCGTCGTGGAGCGAGACGAACACACCGCTCGGCGGGGGGTCGTCTGGATCGGGTGGGGGATCGAGGAACTCGCCCGTGGCCAGGTAGTAACGAATCGCATCCCGGGCCAAGGCTACGAACGCGTGTTTGTTGATGCTCACATTCACAGCGTATCCGAGGATCGGGCGGGGGTGAAGGGCCGGAAGTCCGTGGACGGCCTGCTCGATACGGGATACCTTGGTGGTAGCCACAAGGGAGGGATCCCATGCGTCCAACCGTTCGTTCTCCTGCCGTCGCTGGAGCCTTCTACCCGGCGAGCCGCGACCGTCTCGAAACCGATGTTCGAACCTATCTTGACGCCGCCGAACACGTCGACGTTGACTTCCAACCGAGGATCCTCGTCGTTCCTCATGCCGGCTACGTGTACTCGGGTCCGGTTGCTGCAGCCGGGTATCGACTGCTTGAGGGCAGAGACGATATCCGGCGGATCGTCATGCTCGGTCCTTCTCACTACGTGTGGTTCTCGGGGCTCACCCTCCCCGGCGTCGACTACCTCGAGACCCCACTCGGCGACGTCGCGGTCGACGATCCCGGAGCGACAGCAGCTCTGACGTCTCCGATCGTCGACGACTCGCCGGCCGCACACGAACGGGAGCATTCTCTCGAGGTTCAGTTGCCGTTTCTCCAGATCGTGGCCCCCGGTGTTCCCGTCGTTCCGTTGCTCACCGGGGATGTGGATCCGTCCGACGTTGCTGATGTGGTGGAACCACTTCTCGACGATCGGACCCTGCTATTGGTCTCATCCGACCTGTCCCACTACCACGACTATGAGACCGCTCGCCGCTTCGATGCCGAGACAGTCGAGGCTATCGAACGACTCGATCCGGACGGTATCGGGCGGGAGTCGGCATGCGGACGGACCGGAATCCAGGCCGCGCTTCACATCGCGAGTCGACGCGGATACCGGGTACAGACCCTCGACCTGAGGAACTCGGGAGACACCGCAGGTCCGCGCGATCGCGTGGTCGGGTACGGAACCTTCGCTCTCGGATCCTGATCGCGATCTGCGACGGAGAGAAGGTCAGGCAGATTCAGAGGAATCCGTCGTCGAGACGTTCAGAACCTCATCGCGGGATCTCAGGGCGGCAACGACCTCGTCGAGCGAGTCTCCTCCGAGTCCGAGGACTTCGAGACTGACAGTTCGAATGCCGTCGCTCTCCTCCAACTTCATGTTGTGCACCTTCGCTCCGACAGCGTTCAAGGATTGGAACAGCGGCGTCATCGTTCCGTGCCCCGGCGTGTACATCAGCTCGAGTCGCTGTACCCGATGGATCCGCCTGCGGATCGGTGAGAACCCGATCATGATGATGAGTGCGACTCCCAACGCAACAATGGCGAACAGGTACATGCCGAAGCCTGTCGCGAGACCGAGGGCCGCAGCGAACCAGAGCGTTGCAGCCGTTGTGATACCGGAGACCGTGAACCCGGTCCGGATCATTGCACCCGCTCCGATGAAACCGATCCCGGTCACGACCTGGGCCGCAATGCGCGTGGGATCAACGTCAGAGCTTTCGAAGGCGTACGCGCCCGCGATCGTGAAGAGCGCCGCGCCGACGGCGACCAACGTGTGCGTTCGGAGTCCTGCAGTCTTCTGGAAGACCTCCCGTTCGGCCCCAAGAGCAGCACCGAGGAGCGCGGCGATCACCAGCCTGAGGACGAGTTCAAGTTCACTAGGAGGCAAACGATTCCCTTCGACGAGCGCAGACTACCTGGTCGCCAGTCCCCAGTCCCCAGTCCCGGCGACGGGACCGTGATACCACGCTTCGGCGTCTGGCGTCTGGCGTCTGGCGTCTGGCGTCTGGCGTCTGGCGTC
>JAOZMA010000184.1 GCA_029934555.1 Acidimicrobiia bacterium
ACGGACACTTCCCAGACGGCACCGAGCACACACCCTGCCCATAGGCACGCGACAACTGAGAGCGACACGTCTTCGCCAAGTCGACAATGGAACCTTCATCTCAGCGGACACCACCGTCTCGATGGGCATGTCGTGGCCCGGGCAGAGATGATCGTGGTCAGTCGGCAGCTGGTACGTCCACGCCTCTGTCGACGAGAACGCCCTTGATGACACCGATGCGCGACTGAAGCCGGCCTGCACCGGATGCTTCCATCATGCGAGCGTTCAACGACACGCCGCCCAGATTGGTCATGTTCGCCGCTTCACCCGGCCCACCGCCCGACTGGCTAACGAGGTCGATCTTCTGTCCTTCGATCTGGCCGAGTTGCATCCGCAATCCGGACAACTCGGCAAGAAGATCAGCAGTCGTCCGCTCCTTGTCGGCATCGACGGCGTACTCCTCTGCCTGTTTCCTGAGCGCGTCACGCCTCGTCTGCAGCTCATACTTCTCGGCGAACGCGTCATCCGGTAAAGCCCAGATCTGTTTGTTGACCTCGGCCAGCTCCCTGACGAGTGCAGATATCTGGTCCATACGTTCACGATATCAAATCGTTCCGTTCCGAGACGCGGATCTCATCGACTCGCGAACCTCGGAGCCACCACCAGGCTCCGGTCCACTGCGTGACACGAAGCCCAGGGAGCCCCTGGCATGCGAGATCGTGGGGGAAGGTCAAACGGCGCCGTCGTAGTAGCCTCCCGGCATGACCGGCTATGGAGAATCGGCTGAAATTGCCGCAGATCTAGACCTCGAAGACGTCTCTGAACCGGTCCCCCACTGGTATCGAGGAGTGGCGCTGACGGTTCTCGTCTTGTCCATCATCACGGCCATATCGGCCCTCCTTGCCGGCCTTGCGGCTCACGAGACTCTTCTCGATCGAACCGAGGAGATCATCGGCGTGGCGTTCACCGGCGACGACCAGTTGACCATCGACCTTCTGAATACCAAGCACGACCTCCAGACGGCTCTTGGCCAGGAGGTGAGCGAAGCGGAAGCCGAACGAATCGAAGATCTCGAGAACGAGATTCGACAGTTGACGAGCAAAACCTCAACTGAAGACACTGCAGCGCGGATCTCCGTCTCAACTCACATGCTGTTCTCGATCGCAGCCACGATCGCCGCTATTGCCATTGCGGTGACGGGCCTGGCACCGATCGTGCACCAGCGCTGGCTCTGGGGCGTCGGCGTTCTGATCGGCGTGGTAGCGGTCGGGTTCCTGTCCTACGGCGTGATCGGGTTCCTCGCGTAGGGTCCACGCCCCCCCCTGAATCGTCATGCTCTATGTCGGTGTCCGGGTCCGAAAGCAAGGCGATCGCCGGTACGCTGTGACCATGGCAAAGACTCTCTGGGGCGTAGCGAAGAAACCACTGGCAGTCGGCGGGATGCTCACCGCGCAGATGGTTCAGACCGTCCAGCGCCCCGACCTCGAAAGCTTCACTGATCAAGATCCGTCCGGGGTATTCGGCGCTTCCGACCTGCCACCACTCCGCATGATCGTGCTCGGCGACAGCACCGTCACCGCTCCGGGAGTGGAGCCTCTCGATGCCTGCTGGGCGCGGCGAACGGCACTCTACTTCTCGGACCGGTACCGGGTTGAGCTCATCTCCCTCGCCGTCGGTGGATCGAAGATCGCGGACGTGCGTGGAGAACAGATGCATCAAGCGATTGTCACCGGCGGTGACATCGCCATCGTGTGTGTCGGAGGAAACGACGCCCTTCGGGGGACGCCGATCAATCGCTTCGAGGCTGCTTTCGACGAGACGATCCGATCTCTCGTTGCCGCCTTCCCCGCCGTGGCCGTGTGCGGCGTCGGTGACCTCGGGACGATCCCCCGGCTCCCGGCAATGGCACGAGGCATCGCCCGGGTTCGCGCCCGCTCCGTCGATCACGCCATCGGCCGGGTCACCGATCGCTATACCGTTCCCAAGACGAGAGCGTGGGGACCCGAATTCGAGGCCTTCGAGACCGACCCCAACATCTGGGCCGGAGATCTCTTCCACGCATCGGCCGAAGGACATGCCCTGTACGCGGATGCAGCGATTCCTCTCGTTGAGGAGGCGCTCAGGCGGTCGGACTTCGCTCCGTCAGGAAGTGGCGAATCATCGCAGTGACCGTGCCGATCACTCCCGGGTTGTAGCCCTCAGGAACGATGATGTCGGCGTAGCGCTTCGACGGTTCAACGAACTGGAGATGCATCGGCCGCACGGTCTCCTCGTACTGCTCGAGCACCGAATCGACCGTTCTCCCCCGCTCGACGATGTCGCGCTGGAGACGCCTCATCAGTCGGAGATCGGAGTCTGTGTCGATGTAGATGCGGAGATCCATCCGTTCGCGGATCTCAGGCTCGGCAAGTACGAGGATCCCTTCGACGAGGATCACCGGTTGGGGTTCGACATGCACCGTCTCCGATGCGCGCGTGTGGTTGGCAAAGTCATACACGGGTCGTTCGATAGCCCTCCCGGATCGGAGGGTTTCGATGTGCTCGACGAACAGTTCATTCTCGAGAGAATCCGGATGGTCGTAGTTGATCCTCGTGCGCTCTTCGTAGGAGAGGTGCTCCTGACGCCGGTAGTAGGCATCGTGCGGGAGTCGGGCGACAACGTCCGGGCCCACGATGTCCACGACGCTCTGGGCGATCGTCGTCTTCCCTGACCCTGAACCGCCGGCGATCGCGATGACCAGGGGAGTTTCGTTGTCTTCGCCGTGTGGCCAGGCGAGGGCGTGGCCGAAGTGAGTTTCAAGGTCGAACGTCATGAGCCACAATCCTAGGACCTCCGGGTTCACGATGCTCCGCCCGGCTGATGCCCTCCATCAGGTACATCACACTTGGGAGTCGGAGTGCCGGGAAGGCCACAGGGTCGAGCAGAGCGGCGAGCTCAGAGCGTCGCTCCAGTTCTACCAGCCGCTCTGGTACGCAGACCCCGTCAGCTTGCCGGCGTCGGGATCGAACAGCGCACATTCGCCTACGCGATTGCCGGATTCCCACCACCCCTGCGATGGCCATAGCGCCCAGAAGTGGAGAGCCGACGTCTCGTAGTCGATGCCCACGTAGTCCTCGAAGGTGGCCCGGCACACGGACTTGAGATCTGCAACGACCGTTTCGTCGCCCGGGTACGGCCCCGATGGGAATTCGTGGACGTAGTAGATCTCGGCATCGTGGGGATCATCACACGACACGAGCGAGAAGTCGTCCCCTGCCAGGTACTTGTCGAGCTCATCGTCGTCGATGCACTGGCCAACAACCAGACCATCCCCGCCAACCGCAGGAACCGTCGTCTCCGCAACAACCGTCGTATCGCTGGAGGTGGTCGGATCATCCGTCCCGCCGAGGATCGATTCGGCCACGACGGATGCAGCGAAAACACCGGCAACAAGAATGACCGAGCCGATGACGAAGACGAGCACGAACAGCAGCCATGTCGGGAGGCGAGACGACCGTCCTTCTCCCGCTCTCTCTGCCGGGGTCTTCGCCGGATTCCCGGGGCGTGCCGTGACGTCGGGAGGCGCTTCGATCGAGCTTGGTGAGACCGCTGCGACGGGGGAGATCGGGTGTTCACATGCCGGGCAGGTTGAGGCGGAGGAAGAGATCCTCTGACCACACTGCGAGCATTCGATCAACGCCACTCATGACCTCCTGGACACTCCAACAACCCTAGCGGCGGCATCGAACCCGGCAGCCCGATGGGAGACTCTCCCTATCATCGGGCCGTGGTTCACCCCGAGGCGGCATACCCGAACAGGCGATGGATCGTGCCGCTGGCGGCCACGGTGATGGTCGGGTTCGGCGTGATTCTCTACGGGTTCTCCGTCTACGCCACCGACCAGGCGGCCGGCGCTGACTTCTCCAAGACGGCCCTCTCCCTGGCATACGGTGGCTCTGTGTTCGTCGGCGGTCTTCTCGCCCTTCCCGTCGGCCGCTATGCCGACAAGCATGGCGTACGCATCATCGTTGGGGCAGGTGCCGTGCTCGGTTCGATGGGCCTCGTCGCCTTCTCGATGTCGAATCAGTCGTGGCAGATCGTCGCGGCGTGGTGGCTGTTGATCGGCCCCGCTCAGGCGATGATCTACTACGAACCGGCCTACGTGGCCATCGCCCAGTGGTCTCCATCTCAAGACCGTGCCCGAACCCTGGCGACCATCACACTCATCGGCGGTCTGGCAGGAATCGTCTTCATTCCTCTTGCGGCCCGCCTGGTCGCTTTCGTTGGCTGGCGCCCGGCCGTCCTCATCCTGGCACTCCTGCTCCTCACGGTGGGCGGGGCTACCGCCGTGTTCGCCCTGCCTCACCAACGCGGCAGAGCCGACGGGGCCGTGAGCCCATCGGCTACTGATGTCTCGACCGCCGGTCTGTTGAAGGACCGCCGGTTCCTGCTCTACACGCTGGCGTTGATGCTCATCCTCCTGGCCACTCAGGGCATCATCGCTCATCGTGTGGCTCGCTTCGAGGAGGTCGGTTTCTCTCTGGCGACGGTCGCCCTGTGGGCGGCGATCGCTTCGGCGTTGAGCCTTCCCGGACGGTGGATTGCGCCAAGACTGGCCGATCGATTCGGAGCGACTCGTGTTCAAGCGGCTATCGCCCTGATCGTGGCGTTCAGCGTCACGTTGATGGTAAATGGCACGGCGTCGTGGCAGATGGTCGGCCACTTCTTCCTGTTTGGCCTCGCGTTCGGGGCACTGCTGCCGCTGAGAGCCATGGTCATGGGCGACTGGTACTCGGGGCCGTCCTACGGGAGGATCATGGGAACACAGTGGACCGCAGTCGTACTCGTCGCCGCGAGCGGCCCCGTTCTCGTCGGTGTGCTACGGGACACGACCGGCGGTTACGCGGTCTCGAGCGCGATCCTCTCCGGTCTGTACCTGGCAGCAGCGATGACGATCATGCTCAGCGGCCGGGACCGAGCGAGGCCCGACAAATCGTGACCCGGAGCTGGATACGGACCTGACTCTGCCGCCGACCCTCAAGTCGTT
>JAOZMA010000185.1 GCA_029934555.1 Acidimicrobiia bacterium
GAGGCTCTCGATGCAAGAGCCAGAGTGGAGGCCGGAGAGGACTTCGCCGAGGTTGCCAACGAAGTCTCTCTCGACACGTTCAGCCCCGGGGGCCAGCTTCCATGTCCGTCGGCGGCCGGTGACTACGTTCCTGAGTTCTCGACGACGGCTGCCATCGCACCGATCGGTGAACTCACTGAGCCGATTCCATCAGAGTTCGGTTGGCACATCTTGATCGTCGACGAGCGGACGGGTCCGGAGACACTCGACGTGCTCCTGGCCGACCCGATCGCCTATCTCCACCCGAGTGTCGTCAACGATCTCTGGATCGTGTGGGTCAACGATGCGATCGGCTCTGCCGAGATCGAAGTGAGCTCACAGGTGGGGACATGGACACACGCCTCGCACGGCATCCTTCCTCCCCCGACGGGATGACCAGTCAGATATCGATCGTTGGACTGGGTCCCGCCGGGCTCGACCGTCTCCGGCGTGGGGAACTCGATCTGCTGTCCGATTCGGCGACGACGTTGATCGTTCGGACCGGAGAGCATCCGGCGGCAGCTGAGCTCGCAGGTCTGCGGACGGTTGTCACATGCGACGATCTGTACGAGGCGGCCGACGATTTCGATGATGTCTACGACGCCATCATTGACCGGGTCATCGATGCAGCACGGGTCGGCCCCGTTGTCTACGCCGTTCCGGGCAGTGCCATTGTGGGGGAGCGAGCGGCAACGAGACTGGTGGCAGCTGCAGGCCGTGAGAAGATTCCCTGTGTCGTTGTTCCGGGGGAGTCGTTCATCGACCTCGCCTGTGCAACCGTCGGCATCGATCCGATCGCCGATGGCCTGCAAATTCTGGACGCGCGGGCCCTTCCAGATCCCTTGTCGCTCCACCTGCCATCGTTGATCACACAGATCGATTCTTCACTCGTCGCCGGAGATGTCGCTCTAGCTCTCGGGCGCGTCCTGCCGGACTCCTTCTCCGTCACCATGCTGGATCGTGTCGGTGACGACGATGCAACGGTCACGGAGATGGCCATCGCCGACCTGCCGAGATCTGATACGGGCCCACGTTCGACGCTGTTCGTCCCGAGCGCCGATGTCGGCTGGTTCGGACTTATCGCTACGAATCGGATTCTGCGAAGAGAATGCCCGTGGGATGCGAAACAGACGCACCACACACTCGTCAGTCATCTCATCGAGGAGACGTACGAGACCGTGGATGCGATCAGTTCCTTGCCGACCGATGCCCCGGCCGGTGACGTCGACCTCGGCGACTACCTCCTCCTCGAAGAGGAGCTCGGTGATCTGCTCCTTCAGATCGTCTTCCACGCCGGTCTCGCCGCAGAGGCCGGTGCCTTCGACGTCGATGAGGTGGCGGAAGGGATCCGGCGGAAGATCGTCAACCGTCATCCACACGTATTCGGAGACGTCATCGCGAATGACGTCGATGAAGTCCTTGCGAACTGGGAAGAGCTGAAGAACGCCGAGAAGGGGCGACAGTCCCTCATGGACGATGTTCCGACGGCACTGCCCGGGATAGCGAGGGCCGACAAGATCCAGCGTCGCGTTGCATCGGTGGGATTCGACTGGGCCGACGATGAACCGGTGTTCGCCAAGGTGGCAGAGGAGCTTGAAGAGCTTGGCGAGGTGAGAGCGAATCGGGACCTTGCGACGGCGGAGCTCGGTGATCTTCTCTTCGCCGTTGTTAACCTCGCCAGACATCTGAATGTCGATCCTGAGATCGCACTCTCCCGCGCCAACGACACCTTCTCCGCTCGATTTCGAGTGTTGGAGCGACTCGCCGACGATGCCGGACAACGCCTTCGAGACCTCGACCTTGACGAACTCGATCAGCTTTGGGAGATGTCGAAGGCCGAACTATCCACGACCGAAACCGAATCCTCGTTTACCCTCAAACCCGAAAGGAACGATTCATGACGCTCATCGAGACAATCACCGCACGCGAGGTCCTTGACTCCAGGGGAAATCCCACCGTGGAAGCGGAGGTGACGCTGTCCGGCGGCGCCAGCGGATGGGCGATCGTGCCGTCCGGCGCCTCTACCGGAGCCTCGGAAGCAGTTGAGCTTCGCGATGGTGGGGAGCGCTACGGAGGCAAGGGCGTTCTCCAGGCCGTCGAGAATGTGAACGAGCGAATCGCTCCTGCACTCATCGGTGTCGACGCCACCCGGCAAGAGCGTGTCGATCAGATCATGATCGACCTCGACGGAACGCCCAACAAGGCGAACCTCGGAGCGAACGCGATCCTCGCTGTGTCGCTCGCAGTATCACGCGCTGCCGCGGACTCCGTCGGTCTGCCGTTGTACCGCTATCTCGGAGGCACCGACGGTCGGCTCCTGCCGACGCCGTGTTTCAACGTTCTCAACGGCGGCGCACACGCCGCGAACTCGGTTGATGTTCAGGAGTTCATGCTCGTTCCCGGCGGCCTGCCGTCGTACCGGGAAGCGATGCGGGCAGGCGTGGAGACCTACCACGCGCTCAAGAAGGTGCTCACCGATCGTGGCCTGACCACGAATGTTGGAGACGAGGGCGGATTCGCTCCGGACCTCCCCGATGACCGTGCCGTGCTCGACATCATCATCGAAGCCATCGAGGCTGCCGGCTACAAGCCGGGTGAAGAGATCGCGATCGCTCTTGACGTCGCCGCGAGCGAGATCTATCACGACGGTCGCTATCAGCTCTCGGGATCGGAGCTCACCGCGGAGGAGATAATCGAGCATCTCGCGGGCCTCGTGGACGATTACCCCATCATCTCGATCGAGGACGGTCTTGACGAAGCCGATTGGGACGGATGGGTTCTTCTCAACAAGCGCCTTGGCAACCGGATCCAACTTGTCGGCGATGACCTCCTCGTCACCAGCGAAGAGTTCCTCATCAAGTCGATCGACCTGGATGCAGCGAACGCGATTCTGATCAAGGTCAACCAGATCGGATCCCTCTCCGAGACGCTCCACACGATGAGCACTGCAGCACTCAACGGCTACGGCCGCATGGTGAGCCACCGCTCGGGAGAGACGGAAGATCCGTACATCGCTCACCTCGCCGTGGCGACGAACGCCGGACAGATCAAGACCGGTGCACCGGCGCGCGGAGAGCGAACGGCCAAGTACAACGAGCTCCTTCGGATCGAGAGTGATCTTGGAGACGACGCCCGGTTCGCCGGATGGGCGCCGTTCAGCGTGAGCTGATGACTGAGACGCTTGAGCGCACCACGGAGACGGCACCACCCCGGAAGCAACGCTGGGGTTGGGTGCTGGCCGTGGTGTTGCTCGGAGCGCTTGCTCTGACGGTCTCGGGAATCCTCCCGTTCCGTCAACTGGTGTCGCAGCAGCGTCAGATCGAGCACACGCAGGACCAACTGGCTGCTCTCGAGCGCGAGAACCAGTTGTTGAGCGAAGACATCGAGATGCTCGGGACCGATGCCGAGATCGAACGCATCGCTCGCGAACAGTACGGCCTGGTGAGACCGGGTGAGGTCGCGTACGTCGTCGTTGTACCGAGAGAGCCGACTGTTGCCGAGACACCACCCGACCCGGTCGTGAGGTCCGACGAGAGGGCCTGGTGGCAGCGGGTGTGGGATTTCGTCACGGGCGACGACATCAACGCCGATGGATGATCGCAGCGTTGTAGAGGCACAGATCGGCCGGCCTCCTCGCTCGGAGGTCGATGTTACGGCTCGATGCCACCTGGGCCTTCCTGTTGTTATCACGGTGCCGCCGTTGCTCGACGACGACACGCCGTTTCCGACTCTGTACTGGTTGACATGTCCGCTCGCGAGCAAGCGCATCGGAAGGATCGAAGCCGGGGGCGGAGTTCGCCGGGCCGAGATGCTTGTTGCTGAGGATCCGGCCCTCGTCGAACGCCACATCGCAGCTGCGGAGCGCTATCGATCGACCAGGGACGCGATGATCCCGGCCGGGTACGCGGGCCATCTACCGACCGGCGGGGTGGGTGGTACGGGCCCGGGCGTCAAGTGCCTCCACGCTCACTACGCCGACACTGCAGTCGGAAACGACAACCCGGTCGGTGAGTGGACCGCGATACAGATCGAACCGCTCGACTGCTCGGTCGCTTGCGTGATAGCAGACGATGTCGACGGTGCCGTCAAGAACCCGGGATGGACAGAGCCGCGATGATCGCCGGTGTCGTCGACATCGGGACCAACTCCATGCGTCTCCTCGTGGTCGACGACACTCGAGAGCTGCATCGTGAGGTTGCAGTTACGGGCCTCGGGACCGGAGTCGATCGAACCGGGCACCTCGATCCTGAACGGGTGGAAGCCACTCTGGATGTTCTCCAGCGATACGGTGCGACCATGGATCGACTCTCCGTAGCGAAGCGCAGAGTCGTGGCAACGTCCGCGACACGCGATGCAGAAGATAGCGCTGACTTCGTGGCTCGCGCCGGTCGAGCTCTCGGAGCCGTTCCCGAAGTCATCTCCGGAATCGAGGAGGCTGAGCTTTCCTACGTCGGAGCGACGGCTTCATTCGTCGATCAGCCGCCGACCGTCGTGATCGACATCGGAGGCGGCTCGACCGAGTTCGTGCTCGGAAACGAAACGGTGACCACAGCGACGAGCATCGACATCGGCTCTGTTCGTCTCACGGATCGATTGCTCCCGACCCGACCGGCTTCGGCTGCCGACGTGAGGGCAGCCCGTGCCGCGGTAGCAGAAGCGTTCCACGCTTCATTATCCCCGGAGCCGGTTGAGCGTGTGATCGGTGTCGCCGGTTCATTCACCAGCCTCGCTGCGATCGCCCTCGATCTCACGGAGTACGACCGGGATCGTGTGGATGGCTCCGTACTGACCGCCGATCAGATTCACGGCCTGATCGATCGGCTCTCATCGATGACCATCTCTGAGCTCGAGGCGATCCCGTCGCTTGATCCCAACCGCGCACCGGTGATCCTCGCGGGTGCGATCCTGGCTGAAGGAGCGCTCGCAGCGATCGGCGTCGACAAGATCACCGTGAGCGAGCAAGACCTCCTCGATGGAATGGCG
>JAOZMA010000186.1 GCA_029934555.1 Acidimicrobiia bacterium
TCCTATCCGCTGATCCTCTGGGTACTGAGTATTGAGTACTGAGCAGTTGGCAGGTCTTGCTGGCGGCTGGTAGCTGGTAGCTGGCGGCTTCTCCGCTCCTTAGCTACTCAGCGTCGCTGCACCTACGAACAGGTTTCTGACCAATGCGTCGATGCCTACGAGTTCCCCAGAGAACGCGATTGTGTCGCCGATGGCGATCGTATCGATGGAGTCCTCCGGGAGGGCAACGATGGCTGTGACGACCGTGTTGCCGAAGAGGTCGTTCTCGATCTGTGCGACGTCAATGACCGCTTTCGTGAACGGACCGTCACCCAGGACGCGGTAGTGATCCACAGTCGTGATCTGCCTGGCCTTGCCGGACCAACTCACACGCCGGCCGGCATAACGCTCGTCGAACACCGCAGCCGTCTCGAAACTGAGACGATTCTCTCCGAAGAGATCGGTTGCGATTTCGATAGCGTCGCTGTCACCGCCGTCATCGCTCCCTCCGGCTGGCTCGATCGGAGGGGTCGGCACCGGTGGCTTGATCGGTGCGGCGACCTCTTCAGGTGGATCCTCTATCGTCGGTTCGAATGATTCGACGGGCGGTGCGGTCCGCTGGGCTTCCCTGCCGACCTGTTCCGACCACCCCGTGACGGTGGGGTCCGCGGGCAGTTCGGCGCCGAGCGCTTCGAAGATCTTCCTGGCGATACTGTCGATGCCGGCCGCTGCGAGCGCTTCGCCGGTCGAGATCCGTGCATCGATGCCACGGGGGAGTTCGGTGCCCGGTTCGTAGTCGCTCGGCATGACGCCTTCGATGCGCCGCTCGATGAGCGACGTCAGTTCGGCCGATGCACCGGCGTCGCTCAGGACGTTCGCCACGGATGCCAGGCGCCGCAGTGTGGAGATGATGACGTCGGGATCGGACACATTGCCGCGACGGTCGATGACGATGCGGTCGTCTTTCACCACCACCTCAGGGTGCACGGCGAGGAGTTGATTCAGTGACATTGTGCGTCCGGGCGTGAGGAGGGCTCGAGCGGCCGGAGGATCCGTGGCCTTGACGATGAACGCCTCGTCGAACGTCGGGTCACCGATGACGATGTCCTGCGTACCGAGGATCTTCAGGAACTGACCGATCCCTGCCTGTCGGAACAGTTGCAACCCCACACCGAGTGGCGGGAACTCAACGGTGAAACGCGTATACCGATTTGAGCTCTTCCCTGAACTCTTCGTGTAGCTGTATGCATCCGCAGGAAGATCCTCGATGATGCCTGCCATCCTGGGGCCACTGCGCATGTTCCCTGTCTCAAAGGAGAAGCCGAGCATCTCGGCGGCAGCCTGCCACGCGACGTTCACCTGTTTCATGTGGTGTTTCGCAAACGCGATGCTGATCACTGCGACCACAGCGCCGATCACGCCGAAGATGATTCCGAGGGGCAATCCGTCCATGAGGCGAGTGTAGGACCGGTGTCAGATCGCGCCGGGGAGGGCACCGAGAACCAGTGCCCTCCCTACTGCTCAACGTTCCTAGCTGGCGAACGTGGGGGCCGTCAACCTCGTCCCGGCTTCTCCTGCGATCGGGATCTCGGGCATCGAAGTGTTGATGCCCGTCCACAGCGCATACATCGTGGCGGCTGCCTCGACGGAGATCTCGTCGCCGTCAGATACGCCGTCACCCGGGGTTGCCGACAGGAAGTTGAACGACCCGTCGAACGACGCCGATACGGCGGGGGAGGAGTACTCCACTGCGCCGTTGATCGAGAGGCGATGTGTCTCACCGTCGAACCGTGCTGACACGGCCACGCCGTCGACACTCTCCGTGATCATGAACGCGTTGGACGTTTCGGCGTCGAATTCAGCCTGATCGAGATACAGCCGGGGCTTGTCCTCGTACGGCTTGCCCGATGTCGGACATGCCGTCACACAGTTTCCGCACTCGTTGCAGAAGTCGGTGAGCACGGCGATCTGATACGGCTGATCAACCCTGAACACCGAACGGCTCTGTTCCACCAGAGCGCCGTTGCTGACAGTGAACAACGGCAGATCCGCCGTGAACGCACTGGTCTGGTACGTCATCAGCGCCATGTTCGGGCACACGCCCACGCAGAGACTGCAGATCGTGTCGCAGTCGACACATCGACCGGCCTCCGTCTGAGCCTCGGCCGTCTCGTAGGTGAGCATCGTCTCGTTGAAGTTGTTCCGAACCGTCAACGGCGTGAAGGTCGCTGCGACCCGGTACTCACGGTGAGCCCTCCGCATGACCAGAGCCTGCACATCGTCGGTCGTTGGGATCGCAGTCGACACCTCGGCCGTCTTGCCGGTCTCCGCCGCGATGATGGCTGCTGCCGCGGCCTTGCCGTCGGCTGCCGCCTTGACGATCGACGATGGTCCACCCGCTGCGTCGTCGCCACCTGCGTAGACACCGGGGATCGACGTCTCCATCGTTGCCGGGTTGACGTCGATGTATCCCCTCGATGTCAGAGCAGGTGTCGCATCCCCGAAGAAGTCGAAGAGCGAGTGCTGGCTGATGGCAAGGATCAGTGTGTCGAGCGGAATCTCGAACTCCGAATCGGGAATGTCGTGCGGGATCTTCCTCCCGGAAGCATCCCGATCCCCCCGGTACTCGGTTCTCGTCGCGATCAGACCGGCGAGCTTCCCATCTTCAACGTGGAGGGCGGAGGGGCTGGCGAGCTCCTCGATCGTGATGCCCTCTTCCTGGCACGCGTGGACCTCTTCGAGGTCGGCCGGCATCTGGTCGATCGTGCGGCGATAGATGATCGACACATCCGTGGCTCCGACTCGCCACGCGGATCGTGCACAGTCCATTGCCGTGTCTCCTGCGCCGATCACCCCGACCCTCGGCCCGACCGGGATCGGGTCTTCCTCGCGAACGCTGCGGAGGAAGCTCAGTGCGTCGAGCACACCTTCGCTGTCTTCGCCGTCAACGCCGAGGTATTTCGGGAGCTGGGCTCCGACGGCCACGAACACCCGATCGAAGCCCTCATCGCGAAGGTCATCGAGGGAGAAGTCCTTGCCAGCGGTCTGTCCGTAGCGGATCTCGACACCGAGCTCGTCGAGGACAGCCACGTCCTTGTCGATTTGCTCCTGCGGGAGGCGATACTCGGGGATCGCCCCACCGACCATGCCGCCCGGATAGGGATGGGCCTCGAAGATCGTTGACGCGATACCTGCGATCCCGAGCTCTTCTGCTGCTGCGATCCCTGCGGGGCCGGCGCCGATGATCGCCACCTTGGTACCCGTCGGAGGCGATTGCTCGGGGACACGGGGCCAGGTCTCGTGGGACATGATGAAGCGCTTCATGTCGCGGATGGCGAGCGGCTGATCGAGGTGGGTGCGGATGCAGGTGTTCTCGCAGAGGTGGTCGCAGACCCTGCCCAGGATGGACGGTACCGGGTTGTCTGCGCGGGTGATCTCGACGGCGTCGTCGAACCGACCCTCGCGAACCGCACGCATGTACGCGGGAACGTTCTGGGATACCGGACATTCGTCGACGCACGGTGCTTCGATGCAGTCGAAGAGACCGAGCTTGCGGTCGGTCTTGGACCGATCGGTGCGGAACGATTCGTTCCGGTAGCGCCAGTCTTCCCGGACCGCCTGGGCGTAGCCACGTAGGTTGACCCTGGAGAGGGTTCTCATCGTGATGGCGGTCAGGGTGTCCGCCTGCGCTTCGTCGTATCCATGATCGACCGCCCAAATGTGGACGATGTCGGCGATCGGGCGTTCCCACTCGCCACCGAGATAGACGGTGAGTTCGTGAGCGTCCTCGTGGTCGAATGTCAACCCACTGCCGGCGAGAACCGACGCGGCCAGCATCTCGGCGAATACCGCGAAGTGGTGCTCGGCGAGAGCCGTCCGTCCGATGAGGTCCGTGAGATCGGAGGATTCTGTCTTGTCGAGGTTCAGGTTGAGCTCTTCGAGGTACTGCGGCATGCGCAGGTACCCGCCGGTTTTGAGTAGGTCCGAGCAGACCGTGATCGTGGTCATCCCGGATCGGAGCAGATCGGTCACGTTGAACGCGTCGGCGCCGCCGGCGAACGAGAGCAGCATGTCACCACGGAACTCCTCCGACAGGCGAAGCGCGAGGTTCGTCGTGACGGCGTGGAGCGCCCGGCCCGACATGTACATCATGTCGTCGTCGGGGAACTCCATCCGATGGTTCTCGACTTCGAGCGTGTTCGAGAGCTTCAAACCGAACGTGACGCCCTTGTTCCTTGCGATACGTTTCAGGTTGTAGAACATGGGAACGGCGTCGACGTACTTCAGGTCGTGGCCGAACGCTTCGTCGGGGATCACGACATCGGTGAAGCCGAGTTCGTCGTTGATGATCCCACGGACCCGATCCGCACCGAGCAGCGTCGGGTTGCACTTCACTGACGTGTTGAGTCCGCGCTCTTCGAGCAGGTAGGTCGTGATCTGCTCGATCTCCTCAGGAGGACAACCGTGCATGGTCGACAGTGTCATCGTGTTCGAGATCTGGTTCGGAATGTCGACGTCCCGAACGTCGGGATAGCGCTCGGCGACGATGTCGACATACGACCCGATGTATTCGGACGAATCGTCCATCACGTCGAGGTACCACTGCACGTTCGGCTTCATGATCCCCTGGAGGTCGTAGCCGACGCTCATGTTGAAGATCATGCCCGGCGCGTCACCGGGGAAGCCCAGCTTGTGATGGAGAGCGTGGATCAGCACCCATGCCCGCAGGTACTCGTCGAACGACTGATAGACCTTCAGCTCCTGGGACCATTCGACGTTGTAGCCCTCATCTTCGATGTCGATGCAGGGCTTGTTGACGTCGAGTTCGTCGAGCGTCTGGACCGTCTTCAGCTCGATGAATCGTGCGCCAACGAGCCAGGCGACGACGATGTTCTGAGCCATCTGGGTATGCGGCCCCGCTGCAACACCGAACGGGGTCTCGAGGGTTACGTCGTAGTTGGGTTGACGAAAGCGGTCGGTCTCGCTGGGT
>JAOZMA010000187.1 GCA_029934555.1 Acidimicrobiia bacterium
GCGATGAAGGAGATCTGGACGGAGGACGTCGCCGAATTCCACGGTGACCACGTGCACCTCGAACCCTCGTGGTCGTGGCCGAAGCCGATCCAGAAGCCTCATCCACCCATCGTGCTCGGCGGTGGCGCCGGCCCGAAGACGTTCGGCGACATCGCCGGGTTCTGCGACGGCTGGATGCCGATCTCCGGCCGGCACGAGTTCACATCGAAGGTCGATGCACTCCATGATGCCGTGCGCTCAGTCGGCCGGGATCCGGCATCGATCTCGCTCGGTGTCTTCGGTGCACGGTCCACGCCCGATGGTGATGCCCTCCGCTCTCTCGCTGCCGCAGGCGTGACCCGGGCGGTTCTCCCGCTCTCTTCGGAGTCACCGGGCGAGGTGCTGGCGGAGCTCGACGCTCTCGCCCCGCTCGTCGAATCGCTGAAGGACGTCTGACGTCTCAGTCGCCCGGTCGGGATCGGCGGGGTACCGTTGGCTCGTGATTGCCACGAACAAGGATGCACCGCAGGTGCCCCCAATCGAGACGACGCTGGTCAAGCTCGTTCTCTGGGTCCGGGTCCTCGGGTTCATCTGGATGACGTTGCTCGTCATCATCACGTGGTTCACGGACGACGGTGCGAATCTGGTGATCGTCGCCGCGGCTGAGATTCTCGCCGGTGTGTGGACCTTCGTCACCGTTCGGTCCTCTCGCAATCCCTTGGTCATGAGGACATGGCAATTCGTAACTATTGACGGCGTCGTTGCGCTCCTCGTTGCCGGCTCGTCATTCGTCTCAGGGGCCAGCGATCTCTTCCACGGTGGGTACCCGATCTCATGGCTGGCGGTGGCGGCGTTCGCAGGCGGTATGAAACTCGCGATCGCTGCGTCCCTGGTTCTCGCCGGAGAGCAGGTCATCGGGTTCATCCTTACCGATCGCACGCCGCTCCAAACGACCGGCGCACTGGTCTTCATCGTCTACGCCGTGATCTTCGGCTGGACGATCGACACGCTGCGACGCAACGATGCTCTCCGTCGGGAAGCCGACCTCGCTCTCGAGGAGGAACGGTCCAAACGTGCCCGGCAGGAGGAGCGCCTCGCTCTGGCAAATGAGCTCCACGACTCGGTTCTCCAGACCCTCCTGGTCATCCGGACCGATGCCGACGATGCCGATCGCGTCCGCTATCTCGTGCGCAGCGAGGAGCGAGCGGTCGATCGATTGATCAACCGGTTCCGCAGTGCCGATGATGATGGGTTCGAGGCTGCGCTCCTCTCAGTGCGTGACGATATCGAGGACCTGTACGGAATCGAGATCCGGGCGGTCATTCGCGAGGACATACCGTTGAACCCCTCGGTCCGCGCCGCGGTCGATGCGACGCGCGAGGCGCTGACGAACGCATCCCGCCACTCAGGAACGTCGGAGATCGACCTCTACGCAGAGGCGGTCGAGGGACACGCTCACGTCTTCGTTCGCGATCGCGGCGTTGGGTTCGATACCGAACAGACGGAGTACGGGCGCGGCCTTCGTCGGTCGTTGCACGAACGCATGGAGTCGGTCGGCGGATTCGTCCGGATCGACAGCACCGTGGGCGAAGGAACCGAGGTAGAGATCTGCTCGGGAGGTTGCCGATGACCGAACGGCTGCGTGTCTTCCTCGTCGACGACCACGACGTAGCTCGCGCCGGGGCGAAGCACTATCTCGAAGATCGCTACGACATCGTCGGCGAAGCAGACAACGCGCTGGACGCAGCGGACATGATCTGCGACCGCGAGCCGGACATCGTTCTGCTCGACGTGCACCTTCCCGGAGGAGGTGGGGCGTCGGTGGTTACTCGTGTTCGACGCACGCACCCCGACATCCGCTTCCTTGCATTCACGGTGTCGACCTTTCGGAAGGATGTCGTGCGCCTCCTGGACGCCGGCGTCGACGGATACATCACAAAGGGCACGTTCGGCCCCGATCTACCCGACCTCGTTGAAGCGGCTGCAGCAGGACGACGGCCGGTCTCTCCAGACGTTGCCGGATACCTCCTCGACATCGATGAGCAGATCACCGAGGCGGCCGGCATCGAGAAACTCACCCCGAGGGAGCGTGAGGTCGTGAACCTCATCGCCCGTGGGTACACCTACCGGGAGACTGCTTCACGAATGGACATCTCGGTGAAGACTCTCGAGACCCACATGCATCACATCTTCGACAAGCTCGGCATCGCCAGCCGCCACGAGTTGTCACGCTTGGCATTCGACACGGGCTTCGTGCGACCCGACGACGCCGGGCAGCATCGGGGTAAACCCCGATAGCGGAAACGCACATAGTCCCGCACAATTGTGCAACGCGAGAGCCGTGAGAATGTGGAGCGACTCGAAGCCGCACGGACCCGGAGTCTCCTCCGGGACGGGAGGAGCGGACGGCGAGCCACTCCAAACAGGTGTGAACTCTCCAGGATTGACGGGGCAGCGATTCGCTGCCCCGTCGTTCTTGTGCGGCGCCCGGCACCGTTCCACTGAGCGCTGCGCCCCGTTACCGTGTCAGCCTCCGCAACGACTCGAGGACCAATGGACAATGCCACACCGCTCCCGGACGGACGCGACCTCATCCGAACGATGGGTTGGCTTCCGCTTCCCTACTCATGCGTCGGTGTCGTTCGCAAGACTGCTACTTCGGGCCGGAACACCGTGTGGTCCTGGCTGATCTTGATCCCCTGGGCATCGGATTCCAAGCCGTGGATGGATGGGACGGAGGTGGTCGGTGCCTCGACAAAAACCGAAGACGAAGAACGAGAAACGATCATCGATCATATGCGGGAACTCCTCGATCGCCGATACGGCGAGACCGTCGGCAACCGTGCCGTCGACGATCTGATCCGTAGCATCCAGGACGAGAGCTGAGCCGCTAGGTCTCAAGAACTCTGGCTCGTACGAGCACAACAACCGAGCGCGGGCCCACGCGATACTCGAGGGACGGGATCGACACGCCGTCGAGGTCCGTTGCGATGTCGTCGGGTGACTCGAGACCGGTATCGACGACCCTCCTCCACTCCTCTGGGCTCCCATCTTGAATCGTGAAGTCGAGCGCCTGATCCCATGCGTTGATCATCACGTAGAGATCGTCGTCGTTCTCGGATGCCCCGTCGAGTAGGTAGGCGACGCTCCGTGAGTAGTCGGCGAGGTCGGGATAGCCATCGACCCCGAACCACGTGACGTCGTCACGCCAGTACGTACTCCGCCCGATCGATGGGTGAGCAGCCCTGAACGCGATCATCTGGCGGAAGAATCGATGAACGTCGGCGAACTCCGCGCGGCGCGACCAGTCCAACCAGGTCGTCGCATTGTCCTGGTTGTAGGGGTTGTTGTTCCCGTTCTGGGTCTGCAGGAATTCGTCGCCCATCCGGAACATCGGGACACCGTTGGAGAGCATGAGGATCGCTGCGAAGTTCTTGGCCTGACGCTTGCGGAGCACCATGACATCGGCAGGAACGTCGACGTCGCCTTCCCATCCGCAGTTCCATGAACGATTGTCGTCGGCACCGTCGGTGTTGTCGTGCCCGTTGGCTTCGTTGTGCTTCTCGTTGTAGGCGACAAGGTCGTACAGGGTGAAGCCGTCGTGAGCGGTCACGAAGTTGACGCCCTGGTACGGACGGTACGAATCCGGGAGGGTGTCGGGGAACAGATCGTCGCTGCCGTAGAGCCGTGTCATCAGGGCAGGCACCGTCGACGGATCGCCGCGGACGAAGCTTCGTACGTCGTCACGGAACTTGCCGTTCCATTGCGTCCAGTAGGCCCCCGGGAAAGCACGTCCCAGTTGATAGCTCCCGAGATCCCAGGCTTCTGCGATCAGTCGAACGTCTCGCAACGTGGGATCCGCTCTGATCGCCGAGATGATCGGCGGGTCGGAGAGATCGATCGAGCCATCGGCGTCCCTGGTGAAGATCGAAGCTAGATCGAAGCGGAACCCGTCGACGTGCATCTCCCTCACCCAGTACCTCAGACTGTCGAGGATGAACGTCCGGACGAACCGATTGTCTGCCCTGATCACGTTTCCGGTTCCCGCGTCATTGCGGTAGTACCTGCGGTCGTCTTCGAGCAGGTAATACGTGGTGTTGTCGATCCCGCGGTACGAGTAGGTCGGTCCGTCCTGGTCACCCTCGGTCGTGTGATTGAACACGACGTCGAGGATCACCTCGATGTCGGCCTCGTGCAACGCCCTGACCATGTCGCGGAACTCGTCGAGTTGTTCTCCCTCTTCGGCAGACATGGCGTACTCGCCGTGCAAGGCGAAGAACCCGAGGGTCATGTATCCCCAGGTTGATCCCTCCTGAGGGTCAGCCTGGAACACGGGCATGAGCTCCACGGCCGTCACGCCGAGCTCCTTCAGGTATGGGATCTTCTCGACCAGCCCTGCGTAGGTTCCAAACCGGTCAGTGGACACACCCGACGAGGGATCTCGCGTGAACCCCCGTACGTGCGCCTCGTAGATGACGAGATCATGACCATGCATGCGAGGTCGCCGTTCACCGTCCCACGCGTAATCCGGTTGGTTACAGCAAAGGACTCCGAGCGGGGCGCGACCGGCGTTCGATCCAGGTCCACGAGCGGCATCGCGGTCGAACTCCGATGGGAAGCAGATCGCCCTGGCATACGGATCGAGAAGCACCTTCTCGCGATCGAAGCGGAAACCGTTCGCCGGATCGAAGGGCCCATCGACCGTGTACGAGTAGTACGCAGCATCACTCACCTTGTCTGCCGGCAGCATGCAGTGCCAGATGCGTCCCGTCTTGTTCTTGAGCGGATCGAAGTCGTAGGTGAAGCACGGCTCGTCCACGTCATCTCGTCGGTAGAGGTTGATCCGGATCGACGTCGCGTGCTTGGAGTAGATGGCAAAGTTGTACGCATCAAGCCGCTTGATGTGAGTCGCGCCGCCCCGGCCGGGATACCCCTCTCTCGCGATCCAATCGTCCATCCTGTGGCC
>JAOZMA010000188.1 GCA_029934555.1 Acidimicrobiia bacterium
GAAGCGACGCGCATCGATGATCGCCGGGTCGACGGTCAGCACATAGCCGGGGGAGCGGGCGACGAGCGTCTCCGGCCGGATTGCCTCGAGCTCCTTGCGGAGGTTCGAGACATACGCCTGGGCGGTTCGCCTGGCAGCATCCGGTGGCTGATCACCCCACACGCCGTCGATGATCCGATCGGTCGAGACCGTCTCTCCGACGTTGAGGACTAGGAGTGCGAGGACGAGGCGTTGACGCGGCCCCCCGATTGGGACCGTGACGTCGTCGTCGACCACCTCGATGGGGCCGAGGACTCGTAGGTCCATGAATCCTCCTCACCAGCAAGCGTATCTGACGGGATGGTGACGTGCAGGGGTTGGAAGGAGATAGGAGTCGCCAGTCCCCAGTCGCCGGTCACCAGCTGCGAGCTGCCAGCTACGAGCTTCAAGCAGAAGAAGAGGGGCAGCCACTCGGGCTGCCCCTCTTCTTACGGACTACGGGCCACTACGGACTACCGACTACGGAGTACTCAGTATCCAGTACCCAGTACTTGATACTTCCTAAACAAACATCGTCTGGGCGCCATCGATCAGCTCGATGAAGTCCGAGACGTTCAGGACGCCGTCGAGGCCGTCGATCATGCCTTCCTCGGTGAGCGAGAACATGTCCACCGACATCTTGCATGCCCAAAGGTGACAGCCCATGTCCTGGAGGTGCTCCAGGAAGGTCGGGATGTCGGGGATGTCGAGGTCGGTGAGCTGCTTGTTCATCTGCTTGGTCGCCATCGTCGTCATCCCTGGAAAGGGAGCGAGGGCGGCGGGCATGTGCGTGGCCGGGTTGCCGACCGGGGAGAACTTGAGGTTCCCCATGGTCTTCTTGTTGATCATGTCCATGCCCCAGAACGTGAAGAAGATGTGTGTCTCGATGCCGTGCTCCAGGGCCCCGCTGGCCATGATGAGCGCCGGGTACGCCATGTCGAGCGAGCCCTTTGAGCAGACGAACGCGATCTTGCGATCGGCGTCGTCATCACCGAAATCTGGAACGATTGGTGCGTCTGTCATGATGATCCTCTCTAGATGCAGCCGGCGGGCTTGGGCAGCCCGGATACGTAGGACATCTTGCGGGCAGGCTTCTTGGGGAAGATCTGGAAGAGCGTCTTCGTCGGAATCCCACCGACGGCAGCGACGCGGCGCAGCGTGGCGGTCTCGCCCTGCTCTTGGAAGTCCGAACGCAGGAAGGTGATGACCTTCCAGTGATCCTCGTTCAACTCGTCGATTCCGATGTTCGATGCGAGCTCCGCAGCGAGTTCTTCATTCCACTCGTCGTACTCCGTGAGGAAGCCTTCGTCGTCGACGTTGACTTCCTGGCCGCCGATGGTCGTTACCGGCATCAGGCACCTCCTTCAGGTGATTGGTTTGTTGCTTGGTTTTCGAGCGTGTTTGCGGCGGATTCGGTCTCCGTTGCAGACACGACCTTGAACGTGTTGAGTGCCCGGGCGAGGCCGCGTCGAACCTCCGGGTCGCGCATCTGGCCGGCGAGAGCGATCAGTCCCGGTGGCTCGGCCGGCTCTAGCTCTGCGGCGGCCTGTTGCCGCTGTACGGCGTCGAGCATGCGGGTAGCGACCGCAAGCATTTCGGGCTGAGTGAGGTTCTTGACGATGTCGAGCATCTGAACCACGTTCTCACCGAGCGCTTCGACATCCTCCTTCGAGTACGCCGTCACGACCTGATCGACGACACCGAGACCTGCGTTGGCGAACTCGAAGTAACCACGCTGTTCGAACTCCTCGAGGGCGGTCAGGATCTTGATGAACGCCTCGTTGGTGAGCGTCCCTGCATCATCGAGGAAGTCCATGAGGCTCTCGTAGCGCTCCATCCCGGCCTCGATGTTCTTCGTGTTGCGGAGGATCCGGCGCAGCAAGCGGAGCATGTCCTCGGGCTGCACGAAGTCCTGCATGGCCTCGAGTTCATTGCTCGCAAGCTCCATGGCCTCTGCGGCGATGGGCGACAGATCGGAGCGCAGCTCATCCCACTGCTGTCGGCGGAGCCGCTGTTCGCGAAGCTCCTCGGCGATGAGATCGAGCTGGCCGGACATCGTGTCGAGCTTGCGCTCGAGCTCGATGATCCGGTCAGTGGTGGCCGTCTCCATCAGACGCCCTCGTCGATCTTGCCGGCCATCAGCATCTCGTGGGGGAGTGGCAGCGGCTTGCCCCGGAGCAGCATGTTCCAGTAGGTCCACTTGAACATCATCTTGCCCCAGTGGTTCATCTCGGTCTCACGCAGCAGCGTGAACGGTCCGATCCCCGGGAGCGGGTACTTGCCGGGGAGTGGCTCGGTGTCGTAGTTGAAGTCGATCAACAGGCCCTTGCCGTGTCCCGACTCGATGAAGCAGTTCGCGTGACCGTCGAATTCTTCGAGCATGGGAAGGCCTTCGATGTGGCGGACGAAGTTCTCGGTGAACACCTCGACGGCGAAGTGAGCAACCGAACCGGCTTTCGAGGTCGGGAGATCGGCCGCGTCGCCGATGGCGAAGACGTTGTCGTACTTCTTCGAAAGGAAGTTCTTGTTGTCGACCGGCACGTAGTTCATCTCGTTGCCGAGACCCGAACGTGCGACGACATCGGAGCCCATGTTCAAGGGGATCGTGATGAGGAGGTCGTAGTCGATCTCCCGCTCGTCGTACGACACGAGCTTCTTCTCGTCAGCGTCCACACGCTCCAGGTAGAAGTCGGGCTCGAGATTGATGTTCTTGTCTTCGAGCAGGTTGCCGAGGTGCTTGGCCGCGATCGGCTTCGTGAACGCACCGTCGAGTGGTGTTACGTAGGTGAGTTCCACCTTGTCCCTGAGGCCCTTGTCCTGGAAGTAGGCATCGGCGAGGAAGATGAACTCGAGCGGCGCAACAGGGCACTTGATCGGCATCTCGATGATGTTGAGGACGAGCTTGCCACCCTCCCAGAATCGAAGCGCCTCGGCGAGTGCCTTGGCTCCTTCGAGCGTGTAGAAGTCGTGGATGGTCTTGCCGTACTCGGGGCCTTCCAGGCCCGGGGTCTCATCCGGCCGGATCGACGTACCGGTAGCGATGACGAGGTAGTCGTACTCGACGCGTGTTCCGTCGGCCAGCACGACGCGGTTCTCGGCGGGTTCGATCAGATCGATCTCGGCTTCGATGTACTCCACGCCCGCCGGAACGAAGTCAGCCTTCGGCTTCACGACGTCGGACGGTGTGTAGATCCCGAATGGAATGAACAGGAAGCCGGGCTGGTAGTAGTGGGTCGGCTCCTGGTCGATCATCGTGATCTTCCACTCGTCGTTGTCGAGTCGGGGCCGGAGATTGGCCGCCACCATCGTGCCGGCGGTTCCTGCTCCGAGGATCAACAGTCGTTTCACGTTGTGCTCCTTGTTTGGCTCGTCAGTCGTTGTTCGTTGGTTGCGATTCGAGAGAGATGTTTGGCGAGGATGGGGATGCCGGCGAGAAGGCGTTCCTGGTCGGCGGGATCGAGGCGGTGTACGTCGTCGATGCTGCGCTTCACGGTGTCGACCGAGATGCGGGACTCGATCGCGATCGCCTCGATCTCGGCGGCCGAGGGTGGCCAGTCCTCCGGGGCGATGCCACCGGAGATCACCATGCCGGCGAGTTCGTTTCCAACTCTGATGAACGCCCTTGTGCAGAGGAAGCCAAGATGGCTGGGTCGCAGGCGTGGTTCGAAGTCGTACTGATCGCCGAGAGCCTTCCACTCGGTGACACAGCGTTCGAGAGCGGTTGCTTCACCGGAGACTGCCGTGAAGTAGCCACACGGATTGCTGACGCTGGTGAGGGGATTGCCCTCGATATCCGTGACCATCACCATCACTCCGTACAGTTCGGCGAAGAGATCGGCTACTTCCTGGGTGGCAGACAGGGGGAGTGCTCCGCCGTTCGCATCGGGGGAGGTGCCGAGCCACTCGTGGATCGCCTGGGTGGGGAAACGCCACTGGCGGCCGATCTTGATCGCGGGTAGACGCCCGGACTCCGCCATGCGGTAGATGGTGGAGCGGTCGACCCGGATCAATTCCTGGACGTCACGGGCCGTGAGATACGCCGGGGTGGTATGCGTGGTCTGCATCAGTGTGGCTCGAGTGCATTCTGTGCATGTCGCTTCTGCACGGCCTGCATGTTATGCAGAGGCGGAGGACAGTATGCCCTCGAACTAGGGCCGAAAGGCCCCATATCGCCCTGTTGGGCCGCATTCAACATCGCGGGATTCGTTGACAGGCTCCATCTCGGAATCCGGGAACCCCGATCGAGGTCATGAGCGTCATAGTTGAGTACATGATGAGGAAGGTCTCAATATGAATGACACAATGGAACTCCCGCCCCTTGGCGCCCCTGTTCTCGACGAACGTCCGTGGGCCGTCTTCTCGGCATGCAGGGAGGCGGATCCCAGCTTGTTCTTTGCGACGACCCGCGATGACGAGCGTGCTGCTCTGGTCGTCTGCTCGAGCTGCGCGGTCAAAGATGACTGCCTTGACTTCGCCCTGGATACCCGCGAGCGATTCGGTGTGTGGGGCGGTACGACGGAACGTGATCGAAAGAAACTGCTCAGGGCGAGCTGAGGGAACTGCCAGATGACAGCAGACAGCAGACAGCGGACAGCCCGGATGCTGCATCGCACGTGAACGGGTAGAATTCTCGGCTATGTCTGATCTTTCATGGCCTGCTGTTCTTGATCGGTTGATCGCCGGTTCTGATCTCACGCGTGATGAGGCGTATTCGGTGATGGGCGAGATCATGGCCGGAAACGCCTCTGAAGCCCAGATCGCCGGCTTCCTCGTGGCACTCCGGGTCAAGGGAGAGACGTCCGAAGAGATGACGGGTCTCGTTGATGCCATGGTCGATGCCTCAGTGACGGTCGATGTTGGTGAACCCGTGGTGGACTCTGTTGGGACCGGAGGAGACGGGCTCGGGACCTTCAACA
>JAOZMA010000189.1 GCA_029934555.1 Acidimicrobiia bacterium
ACAACGTACTCCGGGAAGAACCGGACCACGTGACCGACAAGAAGCGGCACACCGGCTTCACGACATGCCGCCACAGCGGATCTGGCACCATCCCCGGTTCTGGCCAGCGGCTTCTCGCACGCCACGGCCACACCGGCTGCGGCTCCAGCAAGGACATAGTTGAGGTGCGTATCGGTCGGTGTGCAGATATCGACTACATCGACAGAGCGGAGCAGATCGTCAAGATCATCTGCCACGCGGCCCCCGGTTGCTGCTGCGAATTCCGCGGCACGCTCAGCGTCGGCATCGAGGACCGCAATGATCGAGTCCCCGGCGGCTCCCCATCCACCTGCGTGCACGGTCGCCATGTTCCCCGCACCGACGATGCCGACCCTCAGCGTCACTTGACGGCTCCCTCGGTGATGCCGCTCAGCATCTGCTTCGAGAAGATGACGTACAGCAGCAGAATCGGGATCGCCGCCAAGGTCAACGCCGCTAGAACCGCCTGCCAGTCGGAGACGAACTGGCCAAGGAACACTTGCACGCCGAGGGTCACCGTCTTCGTCGACTCACCCGGTGCCAGGATGAGGGGGAACCAGAGATCGTTCCACACCGGCAACATGGTGAACACGGCAACGGCTGCCAGGCCCGGTCTGACCAGTGGAAGGGCCAGAGCGAAGACGCGATACTCACCCGCACCGTCGATGCGAGCAGCGTCCTTCAGATCACGCGGCACCTGTCTGAAGAACTGGGCGAGGATGAAGACGGCGAGCGGGATTCCCATTGCCGTGTAGACCAGTATCAGCGCCCACAGCGTGTTCACGAGATGGAGCGACACCATCAGCTTCAGGATGGAGACGGTTCCGAGCCTGATCGGGATCATGACGCCGACCGCCAGGAACAACGTGAGAAATGTGTTGCCGGTGAATCGGTACTCAGCGAGGGCGTACGCCGCTGCAGCGCCGAACACCACCACCAACCCAACCGCCAGCACAGTGACGGTGAAACTGTTGAAGAAGTATCGGGGGAAGTCGGCGCGATCCCACACCGTCTCATACCCCTTCAGGCTGAACGTCTCGCTGTTCGGGAGGCTGAACGGAGAGTCAAATATCGCTCTCCTCGTCTTGAACGAGTTCATGACGATGAGAGCGATCGGACCGATGGCAAGAAGCGTGTACAGGGTGAGAATTCCGTAGATCGTGGCCTTCGACAACCCCCGCCGAGCACGCCCCGACCCATGATGAGCGACGTTCTTCGTGGTCATAGTTCGTACGTCTCCACGCGCTTCGCCCATCCGAACAGATACACGAGGACTCCGAGAAGGATGACGACGAACATCGCTGTTGCCACCGTTGCACCCATCGCCGTCGATCCGGACTGCAATTGGAATCCGAAGAAGGATCGGTAGAACAGCGTCCCCATGATGTCGGTCGAGAACTCGGGGCCGGCGAGGGCTCCCTGAACGCTGTAGATGAGATCAAACGCGTTCAGGTTCGCGATGTATGTGATGATCGAGATGATTCCGAGCATCGGGAGCAGCAACGGGAAGATGATCTTCCAGAAGATCTTCCAACCGTTCGCACCGTCGACCCTGGCCGCTTCGATGAGGTCTTCGGGGATCCCGACCAGGACCGCGTAGAAGAACATCATCGGAATCCCGACGAATTGCCATACCGACATGAGCGACAACGTCGGCAGAGCCGTCGAAGTGAGACCGAGGAGCGGTGTCGAGACGACGCCCCACAGTGGCGACAGGATGAGTTGCCAGATGAACCCGACGATGACAACGGAGAGCACCGTTGGCGAGAAGATGAGTGTGCGGTAAGTCCCCTTCCCTCGCTTGAGGAGGTGCTGTGTCAGCAACACGGCGAGGAGCAAACCAACAGGATTCTGCACGATGAAGTGGAAGGCAAAGAAGACGAGGTTGTTCCCAAGAGCATTCCAGAAGGAGGAAGAGAGGCTGCCCCCGGGGAGGAGCTCCCTGAGGTTGGCGAGACCAACGAACGCACCTTCGTCGGAGTAGAGGCTCAATCGAAGGGAGTCAAGGAGCGGGTACACCATGAACGCGGTGTACACAAGAAGGGCAGGAGCGAGGAAGACGGCGACGTGCCGGGGGAACCTCCACCGTCTGGCGGAGATTCCCCTGACTACGTCAGTGGTTGTCGACGCTGATGTCACGTATCGATCAGCCGTTCTGTTGTGGCGGGTACCAGGCCTCGAGGCCCTCCTGGAGGATGGTTGTACCGGCCTCCGGGGTCACCGTGTCATTGATGACAGTAGCGCTCACGGCCCAGAGCTCGTTCTCGAGGTTGGGCTCACCACGTGACAGGATCTGATACGAGTTCCTGATCGTGGACTCGCACTCGTCCCTCCATGACAGGAACTCCTGTGCAAGCGGATCTTCCATCGTCACCGAGTGGTTCGACAGGCTGAAGAAGCCCGGCAACGAGTTCGCGTACATAGACGCGAAAGTCGGCGACGCTACCCACGTGAGGAACGTCTGCGCCGCTTCGCTGTTCGCCGATGCGGGGTTCATCCCGAGTGCGATGTCCGTGTGATCGGAGATGTAGCACGTGTCACCATCGGTCTTGACCGGTGGCTTGAATGCCCCCATCGCGAACTCTGCCTGCTCGTTGAATAGCCCGATCTCCCATGATCCGGCCGGATAGATCGCAGCTCCACCCAGTGTGAACAGAGCTTGCGAATCCGGGTACGCGATCGCTTCGAATCCGTCCGGCATGTAGTCGGCCCACTTGGCGAGTGTCGTGAAGGTGTCCACATACTGCTGGTCGGTCAGCTTCTCGGTACCTTCGATCAGTCCGATCCGTCCTGTTTCACCAAGCCAGTAATTCGGTCCGATGTTCTGGAAGCCCATCGTTGCGGCTTCCCACTGATCTGCGGTGCCCATGGCAAGGGCGTCATAGTTCCCATCGGCCTTGATGGCGTCGAGCACTGCGAAGAACTCGTCTTCGGTCGTCGGAAC
Source organism: Acidimicrobiia bacterium (assembly GCA_029934555.1). Taxonomy (GTDB): domain Bacteria; phylum Actinomycetota; class Acidimicrobiia; order Spongiisociales; family UBA5794; genus JAHEEL01. The sequence goes on from JAOZMA010000189.1 coordinate 2,963, forward strand.
ATCAACACCGATCTCGGTGAACGCGTCGGCGTTGTAGATGAAGCCGTGGATCACAGAGGCCATCGGAACACAGAACTTCTGGGTGCCGTCGTCGGTGATCCAAGCGGATTGAGCGACCTCACTGAAGTTCTCCATGCCGGCCAGGTCGGTGATGTCCGCCAGGTGTCCTGCGTCATACAGATCGAGAGACGCGTCGAACGGTCGACACGTGATGAGATCCCCGGCGGTTCCCCCCTCGAGCTTCGACTGCAGGATGGCGTTGTATTCAGCCGGTGCGGTCGGGGCGAAGGTCACGTGAATGTTCGGGTTGTCCGCCTCGAACGCGGGAATGATCGTGTCTTCCCAGATGGCGAGGTCATCGTTACGCCAGCTCTCGATGACGAGATCAACGACTTCGCCGCTAGCGGCAGCTTGTGTGGTCTCGGTCTCTCCGCCGCCGGCCGCCGTCGTCTCCGTCGTGTCGTCCGACGAATCGCTGCTGCAAGCAGCTACGACGAGCAGAAGAGCGACGAAGCCGATCATCCACTTGAACGTCCGTTTCATTTCGGTCCTTTCCGACCCGGTGGCACCGAGCCTCCAGCGATGCATTGCTCGCAGATGAAGCGGAATTCAGGACGACTCCAGGCAGTCCATCCGCTCGATCTACTTTGGTTAGTACTCAAACATACAGACTCGCTCTTGGGTCGTCAAGCCACAAACACCGGTACGACACTTGACAGAACCCCTCTTCTGTTCGTATGTTTATTAAACATATGAACTGGCGCGACTCCACGATCTCCGGTGATGCTCTGCGCGTCAACCGGAAGGCCACGCATGAGGACACGAGATACCAGAACCGTCGCTTCGTGCTCCAATGCCTGTTCACCAACGCCCCGACCACGCGAGCCGATATCTCGCGAGCGACCGGCCTGACCCGGGCAACGGTGTCGGACCTCGTAGCCGAACTCGTTGACGAAGGAGTCGTCCTCGAAATGGGGACGGCCCCATCGGGTGGAGGAAAACCGCCGACACTGCTGACCATCTCGGACGATTCGCACCACCTGGTAGCCGTTCGTCTCGACGGAAGCCGATGGAAGGGGTCGGTCCTATCTCTGAGACACCGCGTGATCGAGTCCGTGACCGTCGAAAGCGCTGGTCGTCGCGGCGCCCCCGCGATCGATGCGCTCAACGACCTCGTCGAAAGGCTCCTCGGTTCCACTCGTCAGCAAGTTCTCGGGATCGGTATCGCGACACCCGGTGTTGTGACTGTCGATGGAACGGTGATTGAGGCAACCGACCTCGACTGGCACGGAATCGACGTCGGAAGGCTCGTGCGAGAACGATTCTCGGTCCCTACCCACGTCGTCAACGACGCCAGAGCGATCGCTCTCGCCGAGTACTCCCTCGGGGGTCACGGCACGAACAACCTCTTCGTCGTGAAGATCGGCACGGGCATCGGTGCCGGGATCATCCTCGACGGCCGCCCATATGCAGGTGAAGGGGATGCGGCCGGAGAGATCGGCCACATGGCTGTTCTGTCCGCGATCTCGGACGGTGACTCGGTCACCGCTCTCGAAGACGTCGCATCCGCACGGGCGCTCTCGGTCCGTCTCGGTATCGACGAACCGGGCAACCTCGACGCGACGTCGGTGTTCCGGGAGGTGGCCCGTCGTGTCGCTGCCGGCGATGGCGACGCCCTTCGTATCGTGGAACTTGCGGGGCGGTATGTGGGCATCGTCATGGCCTCGGTGACCGGCATCCTCGATATCCACCACATTGTGGTGAGCGGTCCGATGACACAGGTCGGTGCTGCCTTCTTGAATCCTGCAAGAGAAGAACTCTCTCGACGCGTACTCCCTGCAGTGGAATCTCGCGTCGAGATCAGCTTCGGAACGGTCGATCGACCTGAGGAGCACGGAGCGGCGATGCTGGTGCTGAGCCGTGAGATGGGGATCCTGTGACCGGCCTCCGGTGCCTCATA
>JAOZMA010000190.1 GCA_029934555.1 Acidimicrobiia bacterium
AGTCCGGTCGTTGAACAAAGGCGTTGATGCTTTGGTGATTCTGCAAGCAACCTTTGCCGACTCCACACTCGTCGTACGGGCTACCGACGCCACGACGCCAACCGTACTCTGGGCGTTCCCCGAGGAACGAACCGGCGGGCGGCTCCGCCTCAACTCGTTCTGTGGCATCAACCTCGGTGGCTACGCTCTCACAAACCTCCAGCGGCCCTACCAATGGATCTACCGGGCACCCGACGATCCTGCGGCCCTCGACGACCTCGACAGGGCGCTCACGAATCCAGCCCGACATCAACCGATCGCCCCGGTCATCGCGATCGACACATTCGACGCGGTCACGATCGAACGAGCAAACTCCATCCGTGACCGCATGGCAGAGACCACGATCGGCAGGATCGGAGATCACCCCGACGGATTCGAGCCATGCGACTATGAGGCACAAACCGTCTCGCAGGTCTTCGGTGCGACCATCGACGCTGTTCCGCTGCCGACGCTCTTCGAGTCCTCTGATGAGGCCTCTGTCGCGGACGTCGAGCACGCTTTGGCTCGTGCTTCGTCGTTCCTGACGGGCGTTGAGAGCCTCGATCCCCACGGTGTTGATCGAAGCCTGCATCTGAACGTGGGCCTCCGTACGCTCGCCGAGGATCGCGGCTGGTCGGGTGTCGCGACCCGGTGTTGGCCGGAGACGTTCACGGAGTTCGGCGGCGCTGCCTGCACACCGATGTCACTCCTCAATGATGTCGGTGTGATCGGAACGTGCGAGGCCGACGTCTACGGAAACATCACGGGCCTCGTGATGCAGTGGCTGGCGGATTCTGCTTCATTCGTGACCGATCTCGTTCACCTCGATCGCGACTCCAATACAGGAGTGTTCTGGCACTGTGGACTTGCTCCGTTCGAAATGGCCGATCCGGTCGTCACGCCACGAGCAACAGTCCACTCGAACCGGAAGCTCCCACTCCTCAACGAGTTCCCCCTCAAACCGGGTCGTGTCACGCTTGCCCGGTTCAGTCGATCTCGGGGAACACATCGGCTCGTCATCGGAGGTGCCACGATGATCTCCGCTCCACTCGCGTTCTCGGGGACAGCCGGAGTGGCGGAGTTCGATCACCCCGTGGATGAGATCCTGGACACGGTGATGGGCCAGGGTCTCGAGCATCACTACGGCATCGTCTACGGCGATGTTCGCGAGCAGCTCGCTGGTATCGCGGCGCTCCTGGGAATGCCGATCATCGAGCTGTAGGGAGCTGGAATGGCAGGGAACATCAGATACGGAGTCATCGGAACCGGGATGATGGGTGTGGAACACATTCTCAACATCAACGCACTCGACGGTGCGGAGGTCACCGCAATCTCGGACCCCGACACAGGTTCGCGAGCGGCCGGAGCTGAAGCAGCGGGTATCGGAGTCGAGGCCACGTTCACGAATCATGAGGATCTGATCGTTTCCGGCCTGTGCGATGCGGTGGTTGTGGCAAGCCCCAATCACACTCACATCGACATCCTTCCCGACGTCATCGAGGCGGGACTGCACGTGCTTGCCGAGAAGCCGCTGTGCACCACCGTCGAGGACAGCTGCGCTGTGGTCGACGCCGCCCAAGACACCAAGGCGGTCGCATGGATGGGTATGGAGTACCGATACAAACCGTCGATCGCCCGGCTCGTCGATGAAGTACGCACCGGTACGGTCGGGCGCGTCCACATGGTCGCCATCCGTGAGCATCGGTTCCCGTTCCTCGTCAAGGTCGGCAACTGGAATCGCTTCAATCGCAACACGGGTGGAACGCTTGTCGAGAAGTGCTGCCACTTCTTCGATCTGATGAACCTCATCATCGGCGCCGAACCTGTACGTGTGTACGCGTCGGGGGGTCAGAGCGTGAACCATCTCGATGAGGTCTACGGGGGCGAAACACCGGACATCCTCGACAACGCCTACGTCATCGTGGACTACGACAACGGTGCGAGGGCAATGCTCGACCTCTGCATGTTCGCTGAGGGCAGCAGGAACGAACAGGAGATCGCTGTGACCGGTGATCTCGGCAAGATCGAGGCGTTCGTACCGGAGGGGGTAGTGCGAATCGGACATCGCGACGATGGCTCGGTCGAGGAGCATGCCATCTCCGATGCTCGCATCGCGTATGACGGTCTCCACGAAGGATCGAGCTATCTGGAACACCTGGACTTTCGCGATGCGATCCTCAACGGCACCCGTCCCAAGGTCACCCTGACCGACGGCATGCGTGCCGTCGCTATCGGCGTGGCAGCCCATCGCTCGATCGACGAAGGACGACCGGTCATGCTTGACGAGGTGATGAAGTAGTAGATCAGTAGATCAGAGCTGCCAGCTGCCAGCCACCAGCAAGACGAGGAAGTCTTTACCGATTACCGATTGCCGACGACCGACGACCGACTACCCGTCACCGGCTGGATCTCACTCTCGGCCACCACGGGCCGAGCTTGGAATCGACGAATTCGGACCAGGCGTCGGTCATGGAGCCGAGCGGATCCTCCCTATCCGCGTAGTCGTACCACATGAGAGGCTCACCGATCCATAGCCGAACTGAGGTCCGATGGATGCCCCGGTTCGCGGGACCGAGCGTGCGCTCCGTTCCGTGGATCGCCACCGGGAGCACGGGAGCTCCCCCCATCCAGGCCAGCCATGCGGCCCCACGCTTCGGTTCCGTCTCTCCCCAGTACTCCACCCGTCGTCCCTCCGGGAAGACCCCAACCGTGCCGTTGCTCCAGAGATGCACGACTGCCTCTTCGAGGGCTCTGAGCGGCACACCGTCCCGGTCGGTCGGAATCGCACCGAAGAACCCCGTGACGACATCGAAGGCGAGATGGTTGCCGAAGAGTTCATCGACGGCGATGAAACGGATGAGTCGACCGATGGCGTTCATCACAAGCGGCGGATCGAGATGCGACAGATGATTGGATGCGACAACAAGCGGCCCTCTCTTCGGAATGTTCTCCGTGCCGCTGACTTCGAAGTCGAGGAGTCCGCGAGCGGCTATTCGTGTCGGAATGTTCACGATTCGGGTCGCGAGCTCCGAGGGGATGCGGCGGACGCTACGCATGGCTCGCCAGGTCAGCGAAGAGGTTCGCAAAGGCGAGCTGCGGGCGCTGATTCGCTGCGAGCGCTTCGATCGCCACCAGAACCCGTTCGACCCCTGCGACCGCCTGCCTCGGTGTTATCGATGAGAGGGCGGCGATTGGGACATCGGTGTTCCGGACGGGGACACCGAACTGTGCGGCAGCGACATCGCGATAGAACGAAGCGAGGATCTCGAGACCGGTCACGTACAAAGCGTCGGTGGCCCGTTTGAGTTCTCGCGTCTGGCGGTCGCGAAGGGACTTCGGAGCATCATCGCCGAGGGCGTCCTTCTCCTCTTGTTGCCTCAGTTTCAAAGCGGCAAGGAGCGGCTCGGCAGACTCCATGGTCTCATCGGCGAGGCGGAAGGCATCACCAGGATGCTCGCCGAGTCGCATCGGGATGCTCAGCCACAGTCTCCGGTACACGGCGACCTGGGGTTCGGTCGCGAGGGCGAGAGCAAGACCCGGCCGACCTCCGGCAATTCGAGCTGCCTCGATCGCTTGTTCCTGTGCAATTCCGAGACCAACGAGCCCTTCGGTGACTTCAATCTCGGATACCCGTCCGAACACGACCGTGCGACATCGGCTTGCGACAGTGGACGGCAGATCGTCTTCGGTCTCGGCGACGATGATGAACATGGTCGCCGATGTTGGCTCTTCAAGCGTCTTCAGGAGAGCGTTGGCAGCCTCGTCGTTCATCATGCCTCCCTCTTCGAAGAGAAAGACCTTCCTGTCGGACTCGAGGGGCGTGCGCGTTGCTTGGGATACGACCCGGCGAGCCTGGTCGACGGTGATGGAGGCGCGGCCCTCCGGTTCGACGAGGACGAGGTCAGGATGCTTGCCTGTCATCACCCGGTCGAAGCAGCCTGCATCGTCTCCACACATCAGCGCAGCAGCGAACTTCCGAGCGATCGTGGACTTCCCGACGTTGGAGGGCCCCACGAAGAGATAGGACTGTGCAGGCCTTCCGATCTCACGATGCAGGAATTCGACAACACCCCTGTGACCGACGATCTCGTCGAACGAAGTCACCATCGGCTCCGTACCTCTCGGTAAGCAGCATCCACGACGTCGTCGAGTGGATTCCCCGCGTCGATGATCACGAAACGCTCCGGTTCTGAGGCCGCAGCGGTGGCGAAGCCGTCCGCCACCGTCCGCTGGAACTCGACGCCTTCGTCACCGATTCGGTCGCCGACGTCCTGCCGGAGGAGCCCCTCGGCAGCATCGATGGCGAGGAGGATGACGAGGTTCGGCCAGACATCCTGAAGACCCGGTTCGTTGACACTCCTCACAGCGTCGATGCCCAGACCCCGACCCGCCCCCTGGTATGCCAACGAGGAGTAGACGGACCGGTCGGAGAGAACCCAGGCGCCGGAGTCCAGGGCAGGACCGACGACCTCGCTGGCGAGCTGTGCGCGAGCAGCAGCGAAGAGCAGGGCCTCGGTCCACGGATCGGGAAGGAGGTCGTGACCGAGAAGGATCGCTCGAATACGTTCGCCGACCGCGGTACCGCCCGGCTCGCGAACCCTGACGACCTCGTGACCGTCGGCCTCGAGTCGCTCGCCGACACGTTGGGCAACCGTTGACTTGCCTGCGCCTTCAATCCCCTCGAAAGCAACATACGGAAGGCTCATGGGATCTCGCACCTCACTCTCTCATTCACCTGCGACAGTTTCGCACAGTTCGGTTCCGCGAGGATCCGAGGTGGCACACGACAGGTAACAGGCAATAGTCCGAACTACGTATCACGTACTGAGATGATCAGCGGATAGGTGGATGTAGGAGTGTGAGAACTGGGCTGGATGCATGCGGCG
>JAOZMA010000191.1 GCA_029934555.1 Acidimicrobiia bacterium
TCACAAACCCGATGGCGGTGAGCACCTGTTCGGATACGACTACTACGGCGGAGACCTCGTTCTCGCCACGGAGACTGGGATGACGGTTGGGACAACCCTTGCGGCCGCTCGAGCGATGTATCCGACCATCGAGATCGATGAGAGCCCCTGGGATCCGATCGCCGGTGTGTGGTGGGTTGACGACGACCCTTCCGACGACTCCCAACTGTTCGGCTACTCGACCGGTCAAGATGACGATGATCTCGTCACAAGCATTCTGGGTGGGGTGACGTGTGGGGAGTGAAAGTGAAGTAGTAGATCAGTAGAGCAGTAGATCAGCAGGGCAAGGTCTCTGCGACGGATCAATCTGAATCGTTCTCTGATCTACTGCTTTGCCGAACTCTGTTCAACTGATCTCGACTGATTGGTCGCCTTCTACGATCCTGCCGATCACTGCTGCGTCCAGGTTGTGAGAATCGAATCCTTTGATAAGTCGATCGACGTCGCTCTCCGGAGCCACGGCGACGAAACCGATACCCATGTTGAAAGTGCGGAACATCTCCTCTTCAGCGACGGATCCGAGATCCTGGATGACGTGGAAAACGTCGGGAACGGTCCACCTGGATTGCTCGATCTCGGCCGCAGTGCCGTCGGGCAGGATCCTCGCGACACTGGCAGGGATCCCCCCACCGGTGATATGGGCCAGTCCGTGAGCTTGCGCTCTCGCGAGAGCGTTGCTCACGGCCGGGGCATAGACGATTGACGGATCGAGGAGCGTCTCGGCAACCGTTCGATCCGAACCAGGGAACGGAGCATCGAGATCGAGTTGGTCGACGATCAGCGCCCGTACGAGGGAGAATCCGTTCGAGCGGAGATTGGGACTGGGTACACCGATGATCACGTCGCCGACTTCGATGTTGTCATTGTCGATCTCGTCCCCGAGTTCAACGATACCGAGTGCCGTGGCAGCGAGATCGAAGCGGTCCCGTTCGATGGTTCCAGGATTCTCCGCCGTCTCACCCCCGAGAAGAGCCACGTCGTTGTCGGCGCACGCGTCGGCGATCGATTCAACGAGGAGTTCTATCCGATCGAGGTCGAGGAATCCAACGGCGATGTAGTCCTGCATGGCGATGGGGACCGCACCCGCGGCAGCCAGGTCGTCGGCCACCCCGGCGAGGAGGTCGTAACCGAGGCCTTCTACGAGGCCGGTAGCCCTCGCGATCTCGGCTTTGGTACCGACACCGCTGGTCGACATCATCAGTACCGGTTTTTGATAGCCGGGGGGGACACGGATTCCTGCCGCGAATCCTCCGAAGCCGCCGATCACGTCATCCGTCCATGTCGACGTCACCCTCCAACCGATCCGGTCGACGAGTTCGTTGGCTGCGCCGAGCTTGGCGCCGGTTTCGCTAGGGCTACTCATGGATTCGACTAGAGCGTACCTGGCATCGGTGTCCGGTCTGTCCACCGAAAATTGTTGTCGCCCACGCGACGGTATCCGGTGGTCTAATTGGATGAGAGTCACGGAGGGACCGTGGAACCCGATGAGCGACAAGCGTTCACCCGATTCGTCAAGGAGACGGAGCCGCGACTCTCGTACGCACTCGCCGCAGCGTACGGGTTAGAAGTCGGGGCGGAGGCAACAGCGGATGCGTTGGCATGGGCCTGGGAACACTGGGAGACCCTCGAGGACAAGCGCAACCCCGCCGGCTATCTGTACCGGGTGGGCCAGTCGAAGGCTCGCCGATACTGCCGTCCCCAGGTGCTGTTCCCATCACTTCCCGCTGCAGAGGTTCCCACGGTGGAACCCGGCCTCACCGATGCACTTGCGGGCATGTCGAAGAACCAGAGGGTGGCCGTCGTGCTGATCCACGGGATGGATTACAGCGAACGCGAGGTAGCCGACCTGCTCGGTATCTCCCGCTGGTCGGTCCGAACGCATGCCGAGCGGGGGATGCGGCGCATACGACACGCATTGGGGGTGAGCGTAGATGTCACGTCCTGAGACGCAGTTGCGCGAGTATTTCGATGCCGGCGTCGAGCGGATCTCCGTCGAGGACGTCATCGCCCAGTCGCGGGTCAGCGAAGACGCGGTCCGGCCGCTTCGCCGGCAGCGGAGCTTCAAGCCGGCGTGGGCGGCGGTCGGGGCATTCGCAGTGACGATCATCGGCCTCGGTGGGCTCGCCTCAGTCCTGAAGCTCACCACCGACGTCACGGTCGACGCGGGAGCCGGAGAGATCGTGGACGCCGGCGGGAGCACGATCGGTATCTGGCTGATCGCAGCGGTTGTGGCGGCCGTCGTAGCGGGGTTGACCGTATGGCTGGTTCGCCGCCGGTCATCGAAGCAAGCAAAGAACGAAGAAGAGACCGAATCGGACGAGGGAAAGGTGAGGGTCATGGAGACCATCGAGAGAACCGACACCGAAGATCAAACATCCGAGAAGACGGAGCAACGGAGCCGGTGGCCGATCGTCGTGATCATCCTCCTGGCGATCGCTCTGGTGGGCCTGATCTCCTGGATGACCCTGGCAATGCGCCCCAACAGCCCAACTGCGGCACCCCCAGAGATCGTGCAATTGATGGAGGACTACGAGGCGGCATGGAACGCCTATGACGCCGACGCCCTTGAAGCGTTGGTCACGCCCGAGTACCGGATCCACTCTCAGGGAGATGTCATCGATTACGACGTGGAGGGTGTTTCGTCATCCCTATTCGAGTTCATGCAGGGAGCGGCCTGGCATGTCACCAGCAATGGGTCGTACTACGCCCAGGAGAGCGGCTCCGGGGTATGGAGGGTGTCGTCGGAGGGTTCCATGGTCAGCCGAGGCGGTACGGACTATGCGCAGATGGGCGTGTGGATGATCGTGACATCGTCGGAGGGTGACTTGCTCGTCGAGGATCACTACTTCACGGGCGGCTGAGGGTTCTTCCTACCGTGCGCGGATTCTCCACCCCGAGGTGGGGGATCCGCCTCATCTCCAAGCGAAGGCTTCCAGAGTCCCCCTCCGCCTCCTTCGTCGGCTCCTCCCCCACTTCGTGGGAGAGGAGAAGACGTGTCTTCGCGACCGGGGGATGGGATTCCCCCTCTGCTCCCTCCCCCTCAGCCTCAATCCACGGTTTGTGACGCAATAGGGGAGCGTTCTCCTGTCCCCCCGGCTTGCCGGGGGGACGCGAGGAGCTTGCGACGAGCAGGGGGGGCCTTCGCAGGGGGGCGATTTGGGGCACCGACAGGCTCGCAGAGGCGTCTGCATCCGGGATTGTTGGAGTCGAGGCGGCCCCCTCCGGCCCTGCGGGCCACCTCCCCCACTGCGTGGGAGAGGAGAAGACCTGTCCCCCCGGCTTGCCGGGGGGACGCGGAGGAGCGCCAGCGACGACTGGCAGGGGGGCGCCTTCCACGTCGGGATCATGACGAGGAGGTCCGGTGCGAGACCTCGACGCCGGAGAGCTCCAACTACCCTGCCCGACAACACCACCAGGGAGCAGAACACATGGGAATCCCGAGGATCGATCGCTCGAACATCGGCGTCCTCTTGATCGACGTTCAACCCTTCTTCCTGGACCACGCGTTCGCCGATCGGGACGAGGAACGCGAGTCACTTGTGATGCGACTCGAGCACCTGCTGATGCTCACCGACTGGATGGATCTGCCACTGATCGCCACGTTCGAGAAGCCGGTTGACGAGAACGGCGAACTCCCCGACAGGCTCGAGGCTCTCTTTCCTGCAAACGGCGAACGGTACGTCAAGAACTACTTCGGCAGCGCGTCCGAACCCGAGATCCGTGAGGCGATCGAGCGGTCTTCCGTGCGGCAGTTCGCCGTGGCCGGTGCCGAGACGGACGTCTGCGTCATGCAGTCAACGTTGGGCCTGCTCGAGATGGGCTACGAGGTGTTCCTGCTGGAGGACTGCCTATTCACAACGGAGTCCCACCCCGGACCCGCGCTGCGTCGTCTGTATCAAGCCGGCGCAATCCCTTGCACGCTGAAGTCCATGGCCTACGAACTGGCCGAGTGCGTCGACCGGATTCCCTGGTACGAGGGCGGGATGGCAAGCGACGACCCTTCCGGTGCCAAGCCGTTCCCGGAGGCGTTCATCGTCCCGGAGGAGTGGCCTGCCTGGAGGGCACGAACGTAGGCGAGAGACCGGCGGGCGGAACTGATCAGCGAGTTCCGAGATAGGGAGCTCACGCCTCGAAGATGACGCCTTTGCAGCTGATGGCGCCTTCGGCCTTGGCGAACTCGTCGACGTGTACCTCCACGATGTTGTCGACGTGTGCCGCCAATATGGCAGCGGTTCGCGGAGCGGAAGCGTTCACCAACAGGGTGTCGTCCACGCGTACGACGTTGGCTCCCTGTGGTTCGGCGGGATGGACCTCGAGCAGCCTGGCCCCGAGACTGGTGAGATCGACGCAGGGCGAGTGGACGATCAGCGTCTCATCGTCGACGACGGTGGCAGCCGATTTCAAATGCAGCACACCACGTACCGGTACTGCCTCGACCGTGTAGCCGAACGGTGACAACAGATCGGTCAGAGCGGCTATCCCGGCGGGGTTGGATCGGGATGTCTGGCCCACAAGCACTTTTTTGCCGAAGACGATGACATCACCTCCGTCAAGCGTTGCCGGCGCCTCCATCACTTGACACTCGCGGTAGTCAGCGAGCGCCGCGGCCATGGATGGCACCTCACCCCGTCGCGACGCAGCGCCCGGCCGCAGCAGCACAGCGATCTCGGGTAGAACCAGGGCGGTGTCCTCCACGAAGACGGCGTCGGGATGGTCGGGAAGTCGGGGCAGTTCGACGACCTGAACTCCGAGGGAGCGCAACACATCCAGGTAGTCGTCGTGCTGCAGGCAGGCGCGGTCGACGTCGATAGGGGCCCGGTCGCTATGGGTCAGTTCACACTCACGGAGTTCCGCGCCGGTAGG
>JAOZMA010000192.1 GCA_029934555.1 Acidimicrobiia bacterium
CGTCCTCGAGCAGACCGGAGCGTGGTTCTCGGTTTCGGCAACCACACGGTCTCCCCGGACGGGGGAGATCGATGGAGAGGACTACCGGTTCGTCGACCAGGACACCTTCTCCGATCTTGTTCGATCCGGAGGGATGCTCGAGTGGGCCGAGTACGGCGGATACCGTTACGGGACGCCGAGAGCACCGGTGACCGATCTGCTCGACCAGGGCATCCACGTCGTCCTCGACATCGAGAACGATGGTGCTCACCAGGTCAAACGGGCATATCCATCCGCAGTACTGACGTTCCTGATGCCGCCGTCGCGACAGGAGCTCGAACGAAGGCTGCGAAGTCGCGGCGACACGTCGGATGAAGACATCGAGCGGCGATTGGCGGTTGCAGACAAGCAGATCCTCGATGCCCGGGCGCACTATGACCACCTTGTGGAAAATGACGATCTAGAGACCGCGATCTACCAGGTTGTCTCTATACTCCAAGCACCGGCCACCTCGGACGAGGATTCGGACGCGTTCCGAGCCGCCGGGGATGCCGCAACAACCAGGAGTGACACCGAATGATGACCGAGCCGCCGATTGGCGCCATCGTCGAAAAGACCCAGTCCCGTTTCGGACTCGTCGTGCTTTCGGCCCGCCGCGCACGGCAGATCAACGCCTACTTCAACCAACTCGGCGAAGGACTCGGCGGATACGTACCGCCGCAGGTCCACAGCCTCTCCCGTAAGCCGCTCTCGATCGCGCTCGAAGAGATCTACGAGGACAAGGTCGTCGTCGCTCCCATCGAGGAGTAGAGGATGCTCGCCGGGCGACGCGTCGTGCTCGGTATCACTGGGGGAGTCGCCGCCTACAAGGCTGCGTATCTTGCCCGTCGACTGGTCGAGCGCGGTGCAGTTGTTCGCACCGTGATGACGGATGCGGCGACGGAGTTCATCGGACCCCACACGTTCGCAGCGATCACAGGGACCCGACCGGTCGTCGACCTGTTCGACGCTGACGACGTCAGTCCTCACACGACGCTCGGTCGCTGGGCCGACGCGATCGTCGTAGCTCCCGCCACCGCAGCAACACTTGCACGCCTGGCGAATGGCTTGTCGGACGACTCGGTGTCGGCCACGGTGCTCGCCACAGCCGCACCGGTTGTCATCGCTCCTGCGATGCACACCGAGATGTGGATGCACCCGGCAACCGTCTCTAACGTCGAACGACTCGAATCGTTCGGCTACCACATCGTTTCACCCGAAGCGGGTGCCCTGGCAGGCGGCGACACCGGTTTAGGGCGTCTCGCCGATCCCGACCGAATCGCCGATGCCGTGGCCGGCGTCCTGCCCGGTGGCCCCCTGACGGGTGTCGAGGTGCTGATCACAGCGGGAGGGACACGAGAGCCGATCGACCGGGTTCGCTTTCTCGGCAACCACTCATCCGGCAAGATGGGGAACGCCATCGCAGCTGCGGCCGCGCGTCGCGGAGCACACGTCACGCTCGTCACCGCCGGACCGGGTATCGAGCATCCTCGCGTGACGGTCGTTCCCGTCGACACCGCCGCAGAAATGGCGGAGGCAACCTGGGAGATGGCAGAGAAGGCCGACGTTGCGGTGATGGCCGCGGCAGTTGCAGATTTCCGACCGGCGAAGGCGCTCGACGGCAAGCTGCGGCGCAGCGACGGTCCTCCCATGATCGAACTCGAGCCAACTCCGGACGTACTCAGAGGGATCTCAGAGATGACGGACCGGCCGTTCCTCGTCGGATTCGCGGCCGAGACCGGTGGTATCGACGAGGCCGTTGCGAAGGCGCAACGAAAGGATGTCGATCTGCTCGTCGCCAACGATGTCACGGCACCGGGTTCGGGTTTCGGCACAGAGACGAACCAGGTGACCATCGTTCTGCCCGACGGGTCGACCGATCCCTGGAGCCTCCTCCCCAAGTCTGAAGTCGCAGAACGCCTCTGGGATCGCATCGCCGAACTGCGCAAGAGCGAAGGAACGTCCACCTGACGCGAATCGCACAGGTCGTGCCGGACGTTCCGTCGTTCGCCGTCGACGATGGCTTCGCCTATGAAGTGCCCGCCGCTCTGCCCGACATCGCGGTCGGTGACATCGTCCGCGTGCCACTTGGGGGGCGGAAGGTCCGTGGGTACGTCACAGCGGTGGCCGAGAGCACGCCGGAACGATCGCTGCGGCCGATCGCAACCCGATCGGGGAATCGTGGCGTGTTCGACGTAGGAATGCTTCGGTCTCTGCGCTGGGCAGCGACACACTACGTGGCCCCTCTCTCCACCGTGCTCGCTCGATGTGCACCCCCGAACCTTCCCAAGAGGAAACCACGAGTCCATGAGAGCCCCGTGACCGAAGTCGATGGGATCCTGAGCGAGTGGAGCGAACGACAGGTTGGCAGGGGACGGACTCGCCCGGCGTACCTGGTTACCGGGGATCCGCTGCCCGCCGTCACCTCCGCGATCGCCCCGGTTCTTCGCAGCGGGAAGAACGTGATCGTGACCGCTCCGACCGTGGTCGAGGCCCATGCCGTCGCCGACGTCTTGCGCTCACTGTTCGGTGACCGAGTGCGCTTGGCCACAAGCGACGAATCCCCTGCGGTGCGAACGACGTCGTGGAGCCAGATCGCCTCCGACACCGGTTCCGTTGTCGTAGGGACGCGAGAGGTTGCCTTCTGGGGCGTCGATGGTCTCGGACTTGCCGTGGTCCTCGACGAAGGACGGAGGGGCTACAAGTCACCGCAGACCCCGACGATCCACGTCCGCGATCTTCTCAGGAGACGCTCGACCATCGAGCGCTTCTCGTTGTTGTTGACCGGCTCCGTCCCCACGTCTGAGGCGTTGTCGAGTGGCGTGGAGCTCATCGAGTCTCTGGGCCGGGTCTGGCCGCTCGTCGAAGTCGTAGATCGATCCGAGGACGGTCCGGGATCAGGGGCGATCGGTGAGCGCGCCCGCAACGCCATCGCTGCACTCGGGGAATCGGCGTCAGTGTTCGTGCTCGTGGCCTGGAGGGGAGGCAGCTACCGATGCTCCAAGTGCAGGGAGTTGAGGAAATGCCCTGATTGCGACGCCATGCTCGAACGAAGCGGAAGCTGCGCCCGTTGCGGCCGTTCGTTTCCTCGATGCCTCTCCTGCGGCGGAGTGCGTTTCGAGACTCTCGGCGGGGGAGTTCCCCGGATCCGGGAAGATCTCGGGCGTGTCTTCGGCAACGATGTGGGACCGGTGGGGTCGAACCGTCGAATCGTTGTCGGAACCGAGCGGGATCTCGTCGGTCTCGATCCGGTGGACCTCGTGGTCGTGGTCGATCCGGATGCCGCGATTCTCGCACCGAATTACCGGGCCGACGAAGATGCCCTGCGCTTGCTCGCCCGTGCCGCCCTGGCTGCACGGCCGGGCCGCGGCCGTCGTGCCCTGGTGCAGACATCGCTTCCAGGCAACCGCGTGTTCGACGCACTCCGAAGCGGCGACCCGCTCGCCTTCATGAGCGAAACCCTGAGGAAGCGTGAGGAGAGCGGCTTTCCACCCGTCGGTGATCTCATCGCTCTCGAGACCGATGCATTGGATGCGCGCCCGGTCCTCGTCGACGCTGCCGACGACGCCTCCCTGCTGGGTCCTGCAAGAGAGGGAGAGCGAGATCGATGGCTCATCCAGGGGCGGGATCTTTCGGCCGTGCGTCTGAGACTCCGATCAGCGGTTCAGCACCTCAGAGACGGCGGATCCCGGGTGCGTGTCGACGCAGATCCCGTTGACCTGTGATGATCATCCATCTGGTCTCGTCGCAGCCGAACCGGTAGCCTGGGCTTCTATGCCGATCTACCCCATTCGTGTTTTCCCCGATCCAGTGCTGCGTGCACCGACCGTGCCCATCACCGAGTTCGGCCCCGACCTGGCCCGGTTGGTGGACGACATGCTGGAAACGATGTACGAGGCGCCTGGCGTTGGCCTTGCCGGACCGCAGATCGGAATCTCAAAGCAGGTCTTCGTTGCCGACATCGGCGATGGTCCGTTCGTGATGGTGAACCCGGAGATCATCGAGACCTCTGGGAAATGGAAGTTCGAAGAGGGCTGCCTGTCGGTTCCTGGCCGCTGGTGGGAGTTCAACCGACCGGCATTCGCGAGGGCACGCGGTCTCGATAGAGACGGCAAGCCGATCGAGTACGCGGGGGACGATCTGATGGGGCGACTGCTCCAGCACGAGATCGACCATCTGAACGGGAAGATCATCCTCGACAGACTCCCGAGACGCCTTCGCAAAGAAGCGCTCAGCGACCTCCGCGACACCATGACACTCGGAGGACCCCGATGAGAGCAGCGTTCCTTGGCACGCCGTCGGCGGCAGTCCCGAGCCTTGCCGCTCTGATGGACGTCGTCGATGTCGATATGGTGGTGACACGACCGGACAGTGCGAAGGGGCGTTCGGGGAAGCCGACCCCGTCGCCTGTGAAGGTGGCGGCGACCGAGTGGGGGCTGCCTGTCGTCCAGCCCGAAACTCGCGGTGACCTGGACTCGATCCTGACAAGTGCTCCGATCGACGTCGGCGTTGTCGTCGCCTACGGACGGATCCTCTCGGCTGCGGCTCTGGCCTCGGCCCCGGCCGGCTTCGTGAACGTTCACTTCTCGCTGCTGCCCCGGTGGAGGGGCGCAGCGCCGGTAGAGCGGGCGATCCTCGCAGGAGACGACTCGACCGGTGTAAGCCTGATGCAACTCGATGAAGGCCTCGATACGGGTCCGGTGATCGCGGTTGTTGAGACACCGATCACTCCCGACGAGACCGGCGGCTCTCTGACCGGACGGTTGGCCTATCTCGGGGGCATGCTGATCGACGACGCGATGTCGGAGCTCCTTGCCGGCAGGCTCGACTCGGCGCAGCAGTTGGGTGCCGGGGTGACCATCGCTGATCGACTCGAACGATCC
>JAOZMA010000193.1 GCA_029934555.1 Acidimicrobiia bacterium
TCCCGGCTCTGGCTCGAACACGCCGGCGCATGGCGTGCCGCACTTCATGCAGCGGCCCTCGGCATCGAGGCCCCAGTAGCCCAGTCGGTACTGGTCTCTCTCGATGAGGACCGCACCGCACCCGTGGCAGTACGTTGTCTGGCCTGCGGGATCGTGGAGGTTGCCGGTGTAGACGTACCGCTCTCCGTTCTCCATGGCGATCTGCCGGGCGCGATTGAGGGTTCGCGAGGACGTGGACGGGAGATCCATCATCTTGTAGGACGGATGGAACGCCGTGAAATGGTGGGGGATGTCCGGACCCAGATGCTCGACGACCCACTTGGTCATCTCGTCGATCTCCTCATCCGAATCGTTGAGGCCGGGGATGAGCAGGGTTGTGATCTCGAGCCACACGTCCGTCTCGTGACGCACATACTCGAGGGTGTCGAGCACCGGAGCGAGCGCACCGGCGCATGTCCGGTGATAGAACTCCTCTGTGAAACCCTTGAGATCGATGTTCGCAGCATCCATGTGGGAGTAGAACTCTCGGCGTGGTTCGGGATTCACGTACCCGGCGGTGACAGCGACCGTGCGGATCCCCCGCTCCCGGGCCGCGTCAGCGATGTCGATCGCGTATTCGTGAAAGATGACCGGATCGTTGTAGGTGAAGGCGATGCTCGGCGTGCCAAGTTCGTCAGCGACCCTCGCCACCTTCTCTGGACTCGCTTCGTCGGCGAGAACGTCGTACTCCTTCGCCGTTGAGATGTCCCAGTTCTGACAGAACCGGCAGGCCAGGTTGCAGCCCGCGGTGCCGAACGACAGGACCGGCGTACCGGGGAGGAAGTGGTTCAGCGGCTTCTTCTCGATCGGATCGACACAGAACCCGCTCGATCGCCCGTACGTGGTGAGGACGATCTCATCGTCGATGCGGGCACGGACGTAGCAGAGGCCCCGCTGACCCTCGTGAAGCTTGCACTCGCGGGGGCAGAGGTCGCACTGGATGCGTCCGTCATCGCGTCGATGCCAGAACGTCGTCGAGACGACAGCGCCGGGCGGGCCAAGGTCTTCGCGACTTACCGTCGGTTTCTCGGAATCTGTGTGTACGGGCTCTCCCATTTCGGAAACTCCTGTCCCTCTATCTCGAGCATACGCCGACGCTCCCCATGCGTGACCAGCCGATGGCTCAGTCGGGATCCGGAGATGGTCCGCGTACGTGTGAGAAGCGTCGAACATAGAACGTGTCGCTCCGATAGCTGGTTTCGATGAGGCTCCCGTCGGCGATGAGGTCCTCGACGATGGTCCACCCGGCGCCGGTCCGGTCGAGAAGTTCGTGTACGGCCGAGGAGCGCATGGGATGTACGGCGATCACGCTCAGGAGATCCTCCCGGGGGTCGCCGCTGGACGCGAACTCGTCTCCCTCATAACCCACGAGGTACTCGACCTGCGGTACGTATTCCGCGAGTTCATGGAACGCACGGTTCACCGTCTCCTCATCGGGAGTCGTGATCGCAGCGAAGGGTGTAGGGCGCGTCGGAATCGACAGATAGGACCGGGTGAACCCGGCCTCATGAAGAAAGCTTCCGACGGCCCGGATCGACTCGGCTCCATCGTTCATCCCTGCGACGAGCATGGTCTCAGAGACAAGGTCGCCGTTGAACGCTGCCGCGAAGCGTTGGATGCCATCCAGAACAACAGCGAAGTCGAGTTCGGGCGCCGGCCTATTCACGCGTCGCCAGGTCTCCTCGATGGCGGCATCGACCTTGACCGAGACCCAGTCAACACCGTCCAAGGTCTCGCGCACGTCGGCCCGCCACAACGTCGAGCCATTGGTGATGATCGCGATCGGCACACCGAGCGGACGCAGGAGGCGGATCGTCGCATCCAACCCGGCATCGAGCGTTGGCTCCCCGTCCGGGACGAACGTGAGATAGTCGATGTCCTCCCCTCGATCTCTGACCCGGGTGACGTGTGCTGCTACCTCGTCGGCGACGCGCTGAGGTTCGTAGAAACCCTGTACCTCTGTGGCCCGGTCCATCGTGGGCCCCACCTGGCAGTAGACGCAGGCGTATGAGCAGATCTTGGGCGGGATGTTGTTGATCCCGATGCTTCGCCCGAGACGGCGCGACGGCACCGGGCCGAAGACCAACGCGGGAGGCACTGCAGCTCCTTGTGATGTCATGAGATCCGATCGATCCACGTCGCGAGGTCGCCGATGACCTCTTCCCTGTTCGTCTCATTGAGAATCTCGTGCCGACCTCCTTCATAGAGGTGGACGGTGACGTCCTCCGTCGGCATGTCGCGAACGGCCTGCAGGGAGCGCTCATACGGAACGAACGGGTCAGCCGTGCCATGAAGTACGGCCACGGGCATCGTGAGTCGATCGAGATCCTCGGCGAACGCGTCGAGCGCCGCTACCTCGGCGACAAGGAGAGCCCTCTTGTACTGGCCGTGATAGACCAGCGGGTCGGAGGCATAGGACGCCCCGGCCTCGGGATCTCGAGAGATAGCGTCGGGGTCAAACGGCACGTGGGGGATTTCGGATGCCTCGATCACGTCGCGAGCCCACTGCCAATCGCCGATCACGGAACCACAGAAGGCAACACCCGCGACTTCGTCCGGCCAGCGTTGGGCGTAGCGCGCGGAGAGGAGACCACCCATCGAATGTCCTACGAGGACGACCGGGAGACCCGGGTAGTCGCTGTGGGCGATTCCGGTGAGGGTGTGGAGATCTTCGACGACGTTGTCGAAGTTGGTAATGACGGCCCGTTCGCCGTCGGATCGGCCGTGGCCGATGTGGTCGTCGGCGTACACGACGGCGCCGTTGCGAACGAGCGCTTCTGCAACGTGGGCGTAGCGGCCACCGTGCTCGGCGTAACCATGGACGATCTGCACGATGCGTTTCGGCTCGCCCGATGGCTCCCACCGTCGATAGGAGACCCGGCCCTCCGTGCCTTCAAACGTTGTCTCGAACATCCAAACCTCCTCTGAGAGAGACTCGGCGTGAGTCGCGTCGACTCCGTCGAGGTTCATGTCGTTCCTTCAGGTTCTCACAGATCCCGGGTCCGTTCCAGGGACGTACTCCCCGATCTTGCGGAGACCCGATGACACCTGAGAACGCAGACTCAAGGATCAGGGCAGTCTGCCCAAGTGTCGGCCAGGCGACATTCATGGGTTGCGTTGTGTGGACGTCGCGTTGTTGTGGCGAATGGGACGCTGAGAGGAGAAGATCATGACAGCAACCCTTGACAGAATCGTTCGACCCGACGTCAACTACTCGGTGGAGACCGGCCATCGCAAGATCGGTCTCGGAATCGGACTCGTAGCCCTGATGATCGGAATGGTCGTGGCAGGCCTCGGTATCTACGCGGCCAGCCTGGTCGGCAGCGCCGGAGACGAAGGGACGCTTGCCCGAGTGCTCGCCATCGCCTTCGGTCTCAACACGACGGCGCTCGTGATGCTGAAAGCGGCGATCGCAGTCATCCTTGTCGGGATCCTTGTGAGGATCTGGATCAGGGTGGAGAGCGTCAAGACGTCGCTTGCCGTGTTGAAACCGGACGCGGAGGCCGGAACGATCAAGACCGGTGATGTCGATACAGAGTTCGGCCCGGCGACGGTGTCGATGAATACGCCGTCGCGACTCCCCATCCACAAGATGGCCAACACGATGTGGGGACCGATGCTGCTGATGGGTGTCATGTCCGTGTTCGCCGGACTCGTCGTGTCGTGGGTGTGGGCCGGCAACGTCGGCACCAGCACCGGACTCGACGCCAGAGCGTGGACTCAGGGACTCCAGTTCCTTGGAGAAGGGTTCGTTCTCGCTTCGATCTCGTTCCTCCTTGCTTCGATCCTTTCCGGATTGCGCGAAGGCGGCGGAGAAGTTCAGGAAGCGCTTGGCCTTCCGGTGATGACGCTCAAGATGCCGAACACCGCAAAGGCGTTCGTCGTCCTGATGGTGATGGGCCTGATGATCGAGATGGTTCAGTTTGGCCTGTACATCTACATCACGACGTTCAACGATCTTGCCCGATACACCTTGTGGTCGTCCTGGCTCGGACCGTTCCGTGAGCTCGGCCTCGGCCTGCTGCTCGCAGGGATCATCCTGGCACTTGCAACGATCGCAAAAGCCCTCGGGTTCCAGTTCTCCCGCATCAGCGACATCGTCGCCACGGGCAAATAGGAGGGGACAACCATGACCACTGCAACATACGAATTCGACACACAGACGTCGACGAAGGCCCTCGACGTCAACGTCCCCCAAAGAGCGGGACGCACACTCTGGGCCCCGGCATTCGCCATGTCCCTCATGGGGTTCGCCGCAGGGATGATCCTGGCGATCGTCAAAGCGAGAGCCATCGCAGACGGGGACGCCGTCCTCGCTGCGTCGCTGAACAACTACGGCATCGCCGCCATGTTCTTCGGTTTCACGATGGTGTTTACCGGGATCTCGTTCGCGATCGCACGGATCCTCGGCGAGTTCCGTGTCGGTGGTGGCCGAACACAGGAAGCCGTCGGTGACGAGGTTAAGACGCTCAAGATGCCGGCAACGGCGAAGGCGTTCATCGGCCTGATGGCGATGGCGATGATGATCCTGATGGCCGCGGTCATCGGACACGTCGTGGTCGGTGTTCAGATCAACGCAGAGAGCCTGTCTCTCGTCGACGCCGAACGGTGGGATCTCTGGCTCGAAGCGGCACGCCGCTTCGCCGTCCAGCTGTATCTGTTCGCAATCGCTCTCGGTCTGGCCACGATCATCTACGTGATCCGATTCCAGTCGATCCGCATCCGCGAGATCGCGAAGGCAACATAGGCAGAGACACCAACGACAAGAGCGAAGGGCCGCCACTGGCGGCCCTTCGCTTGCGCTAGCGTCGGAGCAGTAGGAGGCCACCAG
>JAOZMA010000194.1 GCA_029934555.1 Acidimicrobiia bacterium
CCGTTGTCGTTGTCGTCCATGTCGCCTCCTTGAATTCTTCAGATCACCGTTCACCAACACCGAGCTTCTTCTCCATCCGCAACGAGATGCGGCTGAACGTGAAGGTGAACATCCAGTAGACCACGGCGGCGAAGAGGAGCGTCTCTTTGAGCGACCCGAGGAAGACGAACGGCTGCGTCTGGTTCGGGATGACGCTTCTCGCGATGTGCAAGAAGTCGAAGAGCCCGACGAGAGTGACCAGCGACGTGTCCTTGAACAGAGCGATCACCTGACCAACGAGGGCGGGGATCACGGCACGCAGTGCCTGTGGCAGGACGATGAACACGGTCGTCTGGGTCGTTGACAGGCCCATCGCCTGGGCGGCTTCGTACTGGCCCTTCGGAACGGCTTGCAACCCACCGCGAACGTTCTCCGCCAGATACGCCGCCGAGAAGAACGTCATGGCTCCGATGGCCCTGGCAACGCCGCCTACTTCTACGCCGGCGGGGAGCAACACCGGGAACATGATGAAGCCCACGATGAGCCAGGTGATGAGCGGTACGCCGCGAACCAGTTCGATGTACGTGGTCGCCATGAGCCGGAAGATCGGCATTTTCGATGTACGCGCGAGCGCAAGGATGATGCCGAGAGGGAACGACAACACGATTGATGAGAAGGCAAGCAGGATCGTCAACGACAGACCACCGAGGAAGAACTTGCCGGGAACTTCGATCGTCGACGGTGCGGTGAGAATCATGATCGTATAGACGAGAGCAGCGACCAGACCGGCCCACAGGCCGAGGAACCGCCACCGGCCCGCACCCTTTCCTCCGAACGTTGGTGCGAGCAGGGCGAACATGGCGAGCAGCAGCAGAAGGAAGCGGACGACGAACTCCATCGGAATGAGGAACGAAGCTAGACCGATGACCAGGAGAATCGCTCCGACAGCCCGGCCGGCCTCACCCTTCGCTCCCGCGATGAAGTTGAGGAGCAAGCCACCGATCACGATAAACCCAAGGGCAAGAGGCAAGTACCACGAGAACGCTCGTCCGTAGTCGACGTCGGGATCGCGGAGGACCACCAGCACGAGCACCGGGAAGGACGCTGCCCAGAGAGAGATCAACACGGTCTTGGCGGTCCCGATCGGGATTCGATCACGGAGGAGCCACGCTCCCCAGTAGAAGACGACTGCGAGGATCGCGATCACGGTCCACGGAACCCGGGTCGTCATGGCGATCACTTCGAACACGGTCGTCTGGACTCCGTCGATTCTCGTTGGGACAGGGAGCAGGATCGTCCAGATGAGGACCAAGATCCCCGCCATGAGCATGACCACAACACCGAGAATCGGAATCGACTGGTTCTTCGCCCGGTCGCCCGGGACCGTGCGCAGTAGATATCCAGCGATCAAGAACACCACACCCACGATGGCCCATCCGAGGAAGCCCCGAGTGGACTCGACACCGAACGGCGAGAACGTGAGCCCCCATGGACCCAACAAGCCGCCGAGAATCGCTCCCGTGCCCACGCCCATGAGAACCGTTCCGAGCTTGCGCGGGGAGGTCTTTCCGCCAATTCGGTAGAACGCGAAGCTGACGGCCAGGAGTACGACGATGATGCCAACGGACGACCAGATGCGTGTCATCTGTCCGGCCGGGTAGGCCTGCACCATCAGGAGCTTCATGTTGTAGGTGACGGCGTCCCATCGGCGTTCGGGATTGAAGACGAATCCGAGGATTCCTCGAATGACGATGAGGGCGAACAGAATTGCCATCACCGACATGACACCGGAGGCAGGGCTTGAGAAGAGATTCTCGCGCAGCCACACCCTTGGGCCGTGTGGAGGTGGCTCTGGCGCTAGCTCTGTGGTGTCGGGGAGTTCAATGGTCATTTCATCGCTCCACGAGGCTCATCTTGCGGTTGTAGTAGTTCACGACTGCCGAGATCAGGAGGCTGCCCGTCACGAAGAAGGCCATCCACACGAGAACGACCGGCAGCGACTGTCCGGTCTGGTTCAGGATCGTTGTACCCACAGCGACGATGTCGGCGAATGCAACACCCATTCCGAGGGATGTGTTCTTGAAGAGGTTGAGGTACTGGTTCCCGATCGGCGGCAGGATGACTCTGAACGCCTGGGGAAGGATGATGAGACGCAGGTACTGCGATCGTGTGAGCCCGAGCGCCTGAGCGGCTTCCGTCTGCCCCTTCGACACGGCGAGGATTCCGCCACGCACGATCTCCGCGATGAACGCTGCGGTGTACAGGGTCACGCCCATCCACACGGAGAAGAACGGGATCGACATGACCATCCCTGTCGTTCCGTACTGGATGAATCCGGCGCCCCGAACCTCGACAACCGGCTTCTGGAACACGAGAGGCACTCCGCCATCGCTCGCGAAACTGTTGCCGAGCCAGTCGAAGATGTTCGAAATGCCGATCATCACCAACTCCGGCAGACCAACCTGATCTCCGGCAACGGTCGTAATGGTGAGGCCGCCCAGGAAGAAGACGACCAATGCAACGAGAACCCCCGAGACTCCGGCGAAGATGATACGGAACCAATCGTCGTCTGTGAGCTTGCCGAAGCCCGCCGGCGTGCGACGTGACTCGAAGAAGCTCCTGATCCACCACCCGGCAGCAACGAGCGCTCCGACGGCAAGGATGATCGGGACGAGTATCGGTGGCAGGCTCGCGGCAAGGTCCGCTATCCAGTGGAACACCGGCGACATGAAGGACAGGACCGGCCAGGCGAACCAGCCGACAACAGCGAACAGAATCACGGTGAGGAACCAGAACGTGCCGGGGTAGCTGGGCTTGCCGGTGTCTTCCTGAATCCGGTGCCTCCAACGTGACACGTACCGGCCAACCACGATGCCGACGATCACGAAGACGAGCCACGGCCAGAAGCTGCCGTCCCAGAACACCCAGGACGAGGCGAATCCCTTGTTGGATGCCTTGAACCAGTACTCGCCAACGTCGTCCGGGGTGAGAGACGGAAGCGTGATCGCAAGAGCTGACCAGAAGAAGATCTGAACGAGGAGGGGGATGTTGCGGATCGTCTCGATGTAGACGGTTGCGACCTTGTTGACGATCCAGTTGTGCGACAGGCGCCCGATACCGATCAGCGTGCCGAGGATCGTCGCCGCGATGATGCCCGAGACCGTGACCCGTATCGTGTTGATGCCGCCCACGGTCAGGGCCCGGATACCGCTGTCGGGGGACGTGTCGATCCCCTCACGGATATCCACACCGGTCGGGTCGGTGAGCCAGTCCCATCCGAACGAGACGCCGGATTTTGAGAAGTTCTCGAAAGCCTGACTCCCGAGTATCACGAAGAGGCCGATAGCCGCGCCAAGAACGAACAACTGAGCAAGCCACTTCAGGAACGTGGCATTGCGCCAGAGGGGCGTCTTCGCTTGTTGTTTAACGGCTACCGCCACCGAGTCGCGTCCTCCCGCCGATTCTCACCGGCTCCTCCGAATGATGCACCATAGACAGAAAGAGGGCGGGGGTGCAATGCACCCCCCCCCTCTCTGTTCAACGTTCGCTTAGATCAGCGAGCTGGCGGGGCGTAGATGAGGCCACCGTCGAACCACTGCATGTTGTACGAGCCGACGCGCTCGAGGCCAAGCGGACCAGTCAAGTTACGGTCGAAGATCTCGCCGTAGTTTCCGACCTGCTTGATCGACTGGTAGAAGGCATCCTTCGGCAGACCCATCTTGGTCTGAACTTCGCCTTCGTCCGCACCGAAGAGACGCGCGAGTTCCGGCGTCTTCTCCATGTCAGCATCGATGCTGGCGGAAGTCACACCGGCCTCGTCAGCGATGAACGTTGCGAACACGGTCCAGTTGACAACGTCGTACCACTGGGAGTCGTTCTGACGGACGACCGGACCGAGTGGCTCCTTGGAGATCGGTGCGGCCGGGAAGATGACCCAGCCCTCAGCGCCCGCCGTACCGGCGTTGATCTCGGCGGAACGGTTGCCGTACAGGCCGGAACCGTCGGTCGTCACGAGGTCACACGTGCCTGCTTTGAACTTGTCCATCGCCTCGGGGAACTGCTCAACTGTCTCGAGCGTGATCTCCACGCCTGCGACAGCAGCGCCCTCGGTGATGTTCTTCTCAGTCGTCGTACCGGCGTTGGTGCAGACCGTTGCGCCATCGATAGCATCGAAGCCGGAGTCGGCGGTCAACCCAGGAATGGTCTCCGGGTTACCCATCAACTGCTGGCCGTCGTAGTACGTGGTGGCGACAAAGTCGACACCGATGTCCGTGTCACGACTCTGGGTCCAGGTCGAGTTACGGATCAGCACGTCGATCTCGTTGTTCTTCAACGCCTCGAACCGCTGCGCGGCAGTGAGGGGCGTGAACTCAACCTTGCTGGAGTCACCAAGCACCGCAGCAGCGATGGCACGGCAGTAGTCCGAGTCGAATCCGGTGGCGCTGCCGTCGGCCTGCGTCTCCGAGAATCCAACGGCGGAACCGCTGATGCCACACTTCAGGACACCGCGAGCGATCACGGTCGCGAGCGTCCCATCGCCTGTTGTCTCTTGTCCGGCGTCGGTGGCGACTGTCGTCTCCGTGCCGGCGACCGTCGTGGTCGTGTCGTCTGCTTCGTCGCTGCTACCGCAAGCTGCGGCAACAAGGGCGAGCACTGCAAAGAGCAGTACAAGTCTCTTCATCATCTGGGTTTACCCCTTCTCTTTCGTCCGTCATTTCCTCCGACACCCCTGCCTCGGGGCGCGTTCCCTCGACCCGAGCCGAGGGATAGCCTTGCAACTTAGTAGAGCGAAGAGGAAAGCGGCAAGCGAGTGCGCGTTGCGGCGCAGAGCACCGCAC